>JBHALY010000296.1:0-3397 GCA_041827905.1 Neisseria dentiae | reverse complement strand
CAGGGCACGCCGTCGGTGCTGCCCGACGACGAACAAGGCCAATACGGCTTGGTGAAGCGGATTATCGCCGGCGGCCACCGCCGCATTGCTTATTTAAGCCTGCAACCGCAGGTGATTGCCAGCAAACTGCGCCGCCGCGGCTACCGCCGTGCGCTGGAAGAGGCGGGTATCGCTTATGACGCGGCTTTGGATTTGGCGGGCTATCCCGATTACACCAACCGCAGCGAATCCCTGTTGGCCGCGGCGGAAAAACTGCTGATGCTGCCAAAACCGCCTACCGTTTTATGCTGCGGTAACGATGAAATGGCGGTGCGGCTTTACGGCATCCTGCGTTCTCGCGGCATAAAGGTGCCGGAAGAAATATCGGTGGCCGGTTACGACGACCACCGCTCGATTGCCGAAACACTATTTCCGCCGTTAACCACCGCCGATCTGCCCTATACGGCGATGGGCGAACGGGCGGCGCAGATGCTGCTGGATGCGGTGGCGGGCAAAACCCTGCCGCAGCAACCGGTTATCGTCGGCGGCGATACCGTATGGCGGGAATCGGTAATCGATATAAACCGCACGCAATAACCATAAAACAACCATTAAATATCCGAGCCTGCCCACAGGCCGTCTGAAAACCGTCTCTCATTAAAACAATAACAACAAACTGTCACCACCATCAAAAACCTGTTTTAAGGCATCGCTTTGCCCGTTTGCCGCTAATGTGCGCGGCGGGCAGGGCGGTTCTTTAGAAAACAAAACCGGTCGTACCCGATAATCAAAACAAGCCTGAACAATAAGGCTGTGATTTACCTTCACCACACACGCACGGGACAAGCTTTCTCAGGTTTTTCAATTACAAGGAGTCTTCAATCATGAGAATAGACCACCGTGTGGCGATGACGCTGCGCCAAATTATGCTGATGAACTTCGGTTTTTTCGGCATCCAATACAGTTTCGGTTTGCAGCAAACCGCCATTAACCCGATTTTCAGCTTTCTGAATGCCGACCCCGGCCAACTGCCGATTCTCAACATGGCCGGCCCCGTAACCGGCCTGTTGGTGCAGCCCTTGATCGGTGCTTTGAGCGACCGCACATGGGTGAACGGCTTGGGCCGCCGCCGCCCGTATTTCTTAATCGGCGCTGTCGGTTGCAGCGTCGCGTTATTTCTTTACCCTCATGTTACCGCGCTGTGGATGGCCGTGCTGATGCTGTGGCTGCTGGATATCAGCAACAACACCGCCATGGAACCCTACCGTGCGTTTATTGCCGACAAGCTGCCCGATAACCAACAGCCCACCGGCTTTTTGATGCAGTCTATGTTTACCGGTTTGGGCATCACGCTGGCCAACGTGTCGCTGTATTTCTTCCAGCAATGGATTACCGGCACTTCCGAATCCGGCATTCCTTATTGGGTATACGGTTCGTTTTATATCGGTGCCGTCTGCTCCATCGGTTCGGTGTTGATTTCCGTGCTGTCCACCCCTGAAAACCGCCCCAGCGACGAAGAGCTGGCCGAGATGCGCGCCAAACCGCACGGTTTGGTGCCCGCAGTCAAAGAAATCGGCCTGGCCATCAAAGAAATGCCCAAACCGCTGTGGCAGCTTGCTTTGGTTTATCTGTTCCAATGGTATGCCATGTTTATCTACTGGCAATACGTTACCCTCAGCATCGCCAAGTCGGTATGGAATGCCACTCCGGCCGACAAACACGGCTTCGAGCAGGCGGTGGGCTGGACGGGCTTGGTAAACGGCTGGTATAACATCGTTACCTTTATTTCCGCCTTCGGCCTGATGGCATTGGCCAGAAAATACAGCGCTAAACAAGTTCACGCACTCTGTTTGATCTTGGCGGCTGTCGCCCTGTTGATTTTCCCGCACCTCACCAATAAATACATGCTGTTCCTGCCGATGATAGGCTTCGGTATCGCTTGGGCTTCGATTATGGGCGTGCCGTTTTTGATTGCCGTGGCCGAAGTGCCGAAAGAGCGCTACGGCGTGTATATGGGCATCATCAATATGATGATTGTGATTCCGATGCTGATCGAAACCGTTACCTTCGGCCCGATTTTCAATCACGTGTTGGGTGCCAACCCCACCAATGCAATGATGTGCGCCGGCGTGCTGCTGGGCTTGGCCGCGTTCTTTACATTGCGTATCAACACCAAACAACGCCCTGCCGAAGCGTCTATGATTGATTGATTACGGTAAAGCGGAGTTGGTTAGAAAGGCCGTCTGAAATGTTTTTCAGACGGCCTTAAGGTATTTTGAAAAGGTCTCGGAATATGGATATTTTCAAGTTGTAATTGGTTTTGCTAAGGCTTCAGACTTGATAAAAGTTTTAGGCCGTCTGAAAAAAAGACATAACTGTTTTGGCTACATTTTCCCGCCAGTCGGTGCAAGCACACATAAAAAATATAGGATAGACTAAAAACCACATTTCACGGCAAGATAATTCTCTGTCAAACCAATTATTTCCACAACGCCGAAGGAGCATGATTATGTCTAAACGAAACAAGCTGTTCCTGTATTTTTTTGTCACTATGTCCGTGTATGCCCTGATGCTTGGTGTTACCCTTCCCGAGCTGCATTCGTACACGAACGGCATGGCACTCTTTGACGAAAAACCGGTTTTTGATCAGGAATATACTATCCGTCTGCTGGAATATTTGGGCGAAGAAGGCAGAGTCTATTATCAATACCGGCAAATTCCATTGGACACACTTTACATCGTCCTGTTTGCCTTCACATACCATCAAATTCTGTGCCATTTTATCTTCACTTTAAACCTGCACAAATGGAGATTTGTTATATGGCTGCCTATTATTGCGGCAGTTTTTGATTTTTTAGAAAACGTCTGTATTTTTTGGGTGTTGCATTCATTTCCGAAAATTTCTACACCAATCAGCCTGATTGCCTATTTAACCGCACCGAAAATGGCATTTGGCGTGCTCTATCTCGCGGCATTCGTCATTCTGGGAATAATGGTTTTACTGCGCTGTTTGCGTAAAACAACATAGTATGCAGGCCGGGCATTGATGTCCTACGCACAATAAAATTTTCGGCCGATAACTGCTAACTTTTCCAACCAAAAAATTCAGACGGCCTGAAATAAAGCTTTCAGGCCGTCTGAAAAGTAATGCGTTGTCTTGCAGCAGTGCTTACGAAACCGTTTTTCCCTGTTTGGCCAACTCGGCCTTGCGGCGTGCGCACGGGGTGTCGCAGTCGCAGACTTTTTCCATGCCGAGGGCGGAAATGCCGCCGCAGCTGCCTTTGATTTCGCGGCGTTTGAAAATGTAGCCCAGCGCCATGCCGAATATCACCAGCAGGAAAAAACAGAAGGTGATCAAGAAGATTTTCATGGGGTTATCCTTTCTGATGCCGTTGCCAAGCCGTTGCAGCGGCTATTT
>JBHALY010000295.1:0-3495 GCA_041827905.1 Neisseria dentiae | reverse complement strand
GGGTATGAATGAAGAAACTAAACGATTGTTTATAGATAATTTCTTTGGCATTTGAATGATAAAAAGGGTTGGAAAACCAACCCAAATGTCCATTAGAAGCTAAGTTCTCGAAATACCAACCCAAATGTCCATTAAGCCAAAATAACAGATGCCCGGGGCAGGCCCGGGCATGACTGATGGGGAAAGCAAAACCTTCAAGTTCCAACCGGGTTTTGCAATGGCTTCCGCCCGCATTACATCAAATTCAAATCGCTGATGCGGTCATACAGGCGGCTCGGGTCGTTGCCTTCTTCGTGCAGCTGGATGCGCAGGCGCAGGTCGTTGGCGGAGTCGGCTTGGCGCAGGGCTTCGTCGTATTCGATTTGGCCTTTGATATAAAGGTCGAACAGATGCTGGTCGAAGGTTTGCATGCCTTCGCCGCTCGAGCGCACCATCAGGTCTTTAATATCCATCAGATCGCCTTTGAAGATCAAATCCTGCATGGCGGGGTTGTTGAGCAGCAGGTCGATAACGGCGGTGCGCTGGCCGCGGCCTTTTTTAATCACCAAACGCTGGCCGATGATGGCGGTGAGGTTCAGCGCCAAATCCATCAAAACTTGCGGCTGCCGCTCTTCGGGGTAGAAGTTGATGATGCGCTCGATGGCCTGTGCGGCGTTGTTGGCGTGCAGGGTAAACACGCACAAGTGGCCGGTTTGGGCGAGCTGGAGGGCGTATTCCATGCTGGCTTCGCTGCGCACCTCGCCGATACAGATAACGTCGGGCGCTTGGCGCATGGCGCTTTGCACGGCCAGTTTCCAGTCGGCGGTGTCGATGCCCACTTCGCGCTGGGTGATGATGCAGCGGCGCGGCTGGTAGAGATATTCGATGGGGTCTTCGATGGTTACGATGTGGCCGGGCATTTTTTGGTTGCGGTGGTCGATCATGGCGGCCATCGAGGTGGATTTGCCCGAGCCGGTGGGGCCGGCGAGAATCAGCAGGCCGCGGGGGGTGAGGGCGAGGTCTTTGAGCTTGGGCGGCAGCGCCAGCTCTTCCACGCTGGGAATGCGCTGGTTGATGCGGCGCAACACCATGCCGGGGCGGCCTTGTTCGTGATAGGCGTTAACGCGGTAGCGGGTGTTGCTGCGCGACTGCACCGAATAGTTCAGCTCCAAATCGCGGTTGAAGGCTTCGAGCTGCTCGTCGTTCATGGTCGATTGGGTGATGGCGGCGGCGTCGGCGCCGGTGAGCGCCTTATGCGGCATGGGCGTGAGCGTGCCGTTCACTTTCATGGCGGGCGGGAAGCCGGCGCTGATAAAGATGTCGGAAGCGCCGCGCTGTTCGGCTTCGGCGCACATGCGGTCGAGCAGCGGGTGCAGGTGGGTGCCGATTTCGGCGGGGGTGGGGATGTGCGGCGGCTGGTTTTTCTGTGAGTAAGCCTGCACCATTTCGGAAAGCAGGTTGTGCAGTTGGTTGGATTCGCTCATGGTGTTTTCCCTGACGGTTTTTCGGTATCGGTTGTTTCAGACGGCCTGTTTGTTTTGTATAGTGAATCCACTTACTTCGGTACAAGGCAGCAAGCCGAAGACAGTACGGTAGTACGGCAAGGCGCAGCAACGCCGTAACGGAGTAAGTGGGTTCACTATAAAGGCTGCGGCCGTCTGAAAGAATCAAACAATCATATCGGCGCTTTGTGCTTTGCTGCGCGCCACTTCGGGGCTGATAACGCCTTGGCGCACGAGGTTTTGCAGGGCTTGGTCGAGCGTTTGCATGCCGTGCGCCTGGCCGGTTTGCAGCGCGGAGTTGATTTGGGCGATTTTGTTTTCGCGGATCAGGTTGCGCACGGCGGCGGTGGACACCAAAATTTCGTGCGCGGCCACGCGGCCGTTGCCGTCGCGGGTTTTCAGCAGGGTTTGCGAAATCACGGCGCGCAGCGATTCCGACAGCATCGAGCGCACCATTTCTTTTTCGCCGGCGGGGAACACGTCGACGATACGGTCAACCGTTTTGGCCGCGCCGGTGGTGTGCAGGGTGCCGAACACCAAGTGGCCGGTTTCGGCGGCGGTGAGCGCGAGGCCGATGGTTTCGGGGTCGCGCATCTCGCCCACCAGAATCACATCCGGGTCTTCACGCAGCGCCGATTTGAGCGCGTTGGCGAAGCTGTGGGTGTGCTGGTGCAGTTCGCGCTGGTTGATCAGCGCTTTTTTGCTTTGGTGCACAAACTCGATCGGGTCTTCGATGGTGAGGATGTGTGCGGGCTGGGTTTCGTTGATGTAGTTGATCATCGCCGCCAGCGTGGTTGATTTACCCGAGCCGGTGGGGCCGGTTACCAGCACGAGGCCGCGCGGGTTGTCGGAGATTTTTTGGAAAATACGCGGGGCTTTAAGGTCTTCCAGCGTGAGCACGGTGCTGGGAATGGTACGGAACACCGCCGCCGGGCCGCGGTTGGTCATGAATGCGTTAACACGGAAACGCGCCACATTGGGCAGCTCGAACGAAAAATCCACCTCAAGGTTTTGCTGGTACACTTTGCGCTGATAGTCGTTCATCACCGAAGTGATCATATTGCCCACTTCTTCGTTAGACATTTCGGGCAGGTTGATGCGGCGCACGTCGCCGTGCACGCGGATCATCGGCGGCAGCTCGGAGCTTAAGTGAAGGTCGGACGCTTTGTTTTTCACGCCGAAGGCGAGTAAGTCGGTAATCTGCATAATGTGTAGCCTTGCTTTTTAAGTTAAAATTTTTCAGACGGCCGCCGCCGTTCGGTTGAAACAACGGCGTATCATTCATGTCGGCGCGTTATTTTAAATAGATAATCCGTGTTAAACCAAGTAAATTTTTAATTATTTTTGCTAACGTGCCAAAAACGGAAAGAATCATGACAAGCCTGCAACAAAATTACCGCAACGTGCTGGCCCGAATCGGCCGCGCCGAAGCCGCCGCACACCGCAGCACGGGCTGCGTGAAGCTGGTGGCGGTGGGCAAAACCTTTCCCGCCGCCGACATCCGCGAAGTTTATGCCGCGGGCTGCCGCGATTTCGGCGAAAACTATATTCAGGAATGGTATGAAAAAACCGAACGGCTGGCCGATTTGCCCGGCATCGTTTGGCACATCATCGGCGATGTGCAGTCGAACAAAACCAAATATGTGGCCGAACGCGCCCATTGGGTGCATACCATAGGCCGTCTGAAAACCGCCCAACGGTTGAGCGCGCAAAGGCCGTCTGAAATGCCGCCCTTGCAGGTGTGCATCGAAGTGAATATCGCCGCCGAGCCGAACAAGCACGGCGTGGCGCCCGAAGAAGCCGTGGCGCTGGCCTGCGAAGCGGCCAAACTGCCCAATCTGACCGTGCGCGGTTTGATGTGCGTGGCCAAAGAGGGCAGCAGCGAAGAGCAATTGCGGCAGCAGTTCGGCAAGATGCAGCAGCTGCTGGCCGACTTAAACGCCGCGGGCGTGGCGGCCGACGTGCTTTCAATGGGGATGTCGGCCGATATGGATATTGCCGTCGAATGCGGCGC
>JBHALY010000294.1:0-10078 GCA_041827905.1 Neisseria dentiae | reverse complement strand
GCCACGGCCGCAGCGTCGGCAAACCTCACCTGCGAGAGCGGAGTGAGTTTTTTGGAAATATCCAAACCTTCCGGCGGAATGCGCAGGGTGTCGGTGTAGCGCCAGCGGCCTTGGTCGTAAACATAGTGGTCGATTTTTTCAGGGCGGTTCGGGTCTTGGATATCCGCCTCGATGCGCGGGCGCACGCCGTCGAAAAAATCGATATTGTCGAACACGTTAACCGCTTTACCGCGAAAAGGCGGCAGGTTTTCCAGCGCATCTTGCGCCGCCTGCAAAGCGGCGGCGTCTTCCAGCAGGTTGCCGCGGTAACTTACCACAGTTTCCGCCGAAACGGCCGCGGCAGGCGGCGCGGCGGTCATTGCCACGGCTTCGTTGGGGCCGCAGGCGCAAAGCAGCAGCGTGCTTGAACACAAAACCAACAGCGGCAGTTTGAGGCGGGAGTGCATAAAATCGATAGAAAAATCCGGAAAACCGCATTATATAGCGGATTAGTGGCTCGGGTGTTTTGCAAAACCCGTTCCGGCCAAAAGTCTCAGGCCGTCTGAAAAATATTTCAGACGGCCTGAGACTTGTGCCTGCGCCGCAGCCCGCTTTCCTGCCAAAACCCATGACGGCGCGCCGCCGTTTCGGTATATTTCGGCCTTGGCATTATTTTTATGGGGTTGCAATGGAAACTTCCCGTCCTTTAATCCGTGTGGTGGCCGGTGTTGTGCTCGACAGGCAGGGCCGCTATCTGCTCAGTTCGCGCCCCGAAGGCAAGCCTTATGCGGGCTATTGGGAATTTGCCGGCGGCAAGGTCGAAGCGGGCGAAAGCGAATTCGCCGCCTTGCGGCGCGAATTTGAAGAAGAGCTGGGCATTCATATCGAAACCGCAAGGCCGTGGCTGACGAAAATCCACGACTACGAACACGCACGGGTTCATCTGCGCTTTTGGCGGGTGGAAGCCGACGGTTGGTCGGGCAATATTCAGGCACGCGAAGGGCAGAAATGGTCGTGGCAGCGGGCGGGCGACTTTACCGTGTCGCCCATGCTGCCCGCCAACGGCGATCTGCTGGCCGCCCTTGCCGTGCCCACGCAGCTTGCAGGCCGTCTGAAAACCGGTTTTTACGGCGAAAACGGCATGGGCGGCTACCGCGTGGTGCCGTTTGCGCTGGCCGAACCGCAACACGCCAATGTGTTAATCGGCGAACCCGAACTGCGCGCGCGCGGGAAAATGCCCGCCGCGCAAAGCGTGTGGGTGGTGATTGACAAAGCAGAACAATGGCCGCTCATTCAGGATGCCGATGTGGCGGTGTGGCGGGTGCAAAACCGCGAAACCGCCGAAGCGGTGTGCGGCGTTTTGGAAGACGGCGTGTCGCTGCCTTTGGTGGTGCTGACCGACGAAAGCACGCTGGCTGCCTACCGCCGCCGCTGGCTCGAAAAAGGCGCCCATGCAGTGATTGCCGACGATGAAACCGAATTTGCGTGAGGCCGTCTGAAAAATGTTAAATCTCAACCGTAAACAAGCCATTTTGGCGGGTGTGTTGCTGTTGGTGTTTGCCGCCGTGAAAGTAGCGGCGCTGCTGTGGTGGCAAAGCCGGCAGCCCGAAATCACGCCCGTGCGCGAATCCGCCTGCAACGTGCGCACGGGCTGCAAGCTGCCCAACGGGGCGGAAGTGAAATTCAGCAGCCGCGTGGCTGCCAACGAGCCGTTCGACATCACCCTGCGCAACGTGCCGCCGCAAACGGCCGAAGTGTTTGTGAGCTTTTCGATGCGCGATATGGACATGGGCTTCAACCGCTACAAGTTGCTGCGCCAAGCCGACGGCTCATGGGCGGCACTGCAAATCCGCCTGCCCGTGTGCGTGCAGAACCGCCATGACTATCTGGCCGACATCCATATCGGCGGCGAAGTGTTCCAAGTGGGTTTTACGGCGGAATAAATCAAATATGCCGTTTGAAAACGCAGCCCGTGTTTGCTTTTCAGACGGCCTGATTCGCTATACAATGCCCCCAACCCCCTAGAATTAAGGAGCAGCAAAATGATCGGCAAAAAAATATTTGAAGAAGTGTCGGCCAAAGTGAGCGAAACCATCGCCAACAGCCCCGCCAAAGACGTTGAAAAAAACGTGAAAGCCCTGCTCGGCAGCGCGTTTAACCGCATGGATTTGGTTACCCGCGAAGAATTCGACATCCAGCAGCAGGTGCTGATTAAAACCCGCACCAAACTGGCCGAACTCGAAGCGCGCCTGGCCAAACTCGAAGGCGGCACCGCCGAGCCGCAGGAAGCCGCCGAAGTGCCCGAACAAACCGAATAAGGCCGTCTGAAACCGAAGACTGCCAAATGTCGTTAGCCCTTGTTTACAGCCGCGCCTTAAGCGGCATGAACGCGCCGTTGGTGGAGGTGGAAGCCCATCTTGCCAACGGCTTGCCCGCGTTTAATATCGTCGGCCTGCCCGACACCGAAGTCAAAGAAAGCCGCGACCGCGTGCGCGCGGCGATTATCCAGAGCGGCTTTGAATTTCCCGCCAAAAAAATCACCGTCAACCTCGCCCCTGCCGACCTGCCCAAAGAATCCGGCCGCTTCGACCTGCCGATTGCACTCGGCATACTGGCCGCCTCGGGGCAGGTTATGGCCGACAAACTGGCGCAATACGAATTCGCGGGCGAGCTGGCTCTATCGGGCGCGCTGCGCCCCGTGCGGGGTGCGCTGGCGATGGCCTGGCAGGGCATGAAGGCCGGCCGCGCCTTTATCCTGCCGCAGCAAAATGCCGAACAGGCCGCCATCATCAATGGCATCACGGTTTACGGCGCCGGCAGTTTGGGGCAGGTGGCCGCACACCTGAACGCCGTCGAACCGTTGGCGCAAACACAGGCCGACATGGCGCAAAGGCCGTCTGAAAACCGTAGCCTGCCCGATTTGAAAGACGTAAAAGGCCAGCACACCGCACGCCTGGCGTTGGAAATCGCCGCCGCCGGCGGCCACAGCCTGCTGATGATGGGGCCGCCCGGCACGGGCAAATCCATGCTCGCCCAGCGCCTGCCATCCATTCTGCCGCCGCTAACCGACGAAGAATTAATCGAAGTGTGGGCGTTGCGCTCGCTGCTACCCAACCACAGGCAGGATTTGCACGGCCAACGGCCTTTTCAAAGCCCCCACCATACTTCCAGCCCCGTGGCGGTGGTGGGCGGAAATGCCGGCCCCGGCGAAATTTCATTGGCCCACAACGGCATTTTGTTTTTAGACGAACTTCCCGAGTTTGACCGCAAGGTGCTGGAAGTGTTGCGCGAACCGCTGGAAACCGGCGAAATCCATATTTCCCGCGCGGCGCACAAAGCCGTTTATCCCGCCGGATTCCAACTGGTTGCCGCCATGAACCCCTGCCCCTGCGGCTATCTCGGCCACCCCGCCAAACCCTGCCGCTGCACACCCGAGAGCATCGCCCGCTACCGCGGCAAAATCTCCGGCCCGCTGCTCGACCGCATCGACCTGACCATCGAAGTGCCCGCACTTTCCGCCGCCGAGCTGGCGCAGCAGCAGGCCGGCGAGAGCAGCGCCGATGTGTCGGCGCGCGTGCGGGCCGCGCGCGAGCGGCAGTATGCCCGGCAGGGCAAGGTCAATGCGGCCTTAAGCGTAACGGAACTGGACGAAACGGCGATGGTCTCTAAAGAGGCGCACGAAACGCTGGGCGGCCTGCTCGAAAAACTCTCGCTTTCCGCCCGCAGCTACCACCGCATCATGCGTGTGGCGCGCACGCTGGCCGATTTGGGCGGCGACGAAGGCGTCAGCCGCGCCCATGTGTTACGCGCGGTAAGTTTTCGTCGGGCTTTGTAAGGTTTTTGCTTCAAGCATAAGTTATTGCTAAAATGCGCCGCTTGGAAACTGGGGAGCAAAGCAGTTTTCAGACGGCATCACCCAATAAAAATCAAGGTATCGTAGGTATTTTATGAGCGCGAAAAAACAGTATGGAAAAGGCCTTTCAGGCTTTATGTTGGGCTTGTTGCTGGCAACCGCAGTGATTGCCGGCGTTTTGTTCTTTTTAAACAAAAGCAATAAAGAAGCATTCAAAGAAGAAACGCAGAAAGAGCTGCCCAAACCCGAAATTCTCACGCCGAAAAGCAGCGAGCCTGCCGCTTCCGCACCGCCCGCCGCCAGCGCCCCCGTTGATGCGGCCTCCGACGTTTTAGGTGGCTTTATCGAAGGCCAGCAAACCGCTTCGGAAGCATCAACAAGCACCGCTTCGGAGCCTGCCGCTTCCGCAGCCGTGCCGCCCCAAACCGCAGTCAAACCCAAAACCGAGCAGAAGCCGGCGGTGAAAAAACCCGAACCCAAACCCGAAGCGAAAAAAGAGCAGCCTAAAAAAGAAGAGCAGAAAAAAGCAGCCAAGCCCACACCCGAGCAGATTTTAGACAGCGGCAGCATCGAAAAAGCGCGTGAAAACGCCCGTGCCGAAGCCGCGAAGAAAGAAACAGCCAAAAAAGAAAGCGCCAAAAAAGCCGATAGCGGCAAACAGCAGTCTGCCGACGACGAAGGCGGCCGCACCGTGCTGCAAATGGGTTCGTTCAACAACCGCGAAAGTGCCGAAGCCCACCGCGCCAAACTGGCCATGATGGGCGTATCGTCAAGCGTGGTGGAAGGCGAAGCGAACGGCAAACCCGTTTACCGCGTGCAAAGCGGCCGCATGAGCAACGATGCCGCCCGCCGCACCCAACAAACCCTCAAACGCAACGGCGTGGACAGCTTCGCCCGTTCCGTGAAATAAGATGTAAAAAGGATTACACATGAAACTGAAAAGCATTTTACTGGCTGCCACCGCAGCATTCGGCTTGGCTGCCAACGCCTATGCGGCAACCGAAGGCACCGACTACACCGTTCTGCCCAAACCGATTTCCCAGCTTCAGGCCGATAAAATCGAAGTGTTGGAATTTTTCGGCTATTTCTGCGTGCACTGCTACCATCTCGATCCGGTGCTGCTGAAACATGCCAAAACTTTCCCCGCAGATACTTATCTGCGCACCGAACACGTTGTTTGGCAGCCCGAAATGCTGGGCTTGGCGCGCGTAGCTGCTGCGGTTAACAGCTCAGGCTTGAAATACCAGGCCAACCCCGAAGTGTTCAAAGCCGTGTACGAGCAGAAAATCAATCTGGCCGACACAGCCACCTTCAAGCAATGGGCAGAAAGCCAGAAGAGCTTCGACGGCAAGAAACTGATCGCCGCTTACGATTCGTTCGGCAACCCCGCCCAAGCCAAAAAGATGGAAGAGCTGACCAACACCTACCAAATCAGCGGCACCCCCACCGTGATTGTGGGCGGCAAATACCAGGTGAAATTCACCGGCGACTGGAACGCCGGTATGAAAACCATTGATGAATTGGTGGCCAAAGTGCGTAGTGAGCGCGGCATGAAAGTGCCCTCGGCCAAAAAATCCACATCTGCGCTGAAAAGCAAAGGCGCATCGATTGCCAAGTCTGCCAACAAATAAGCAGCAAGCGGGCAGCCATAGCGAAGAAACCTAATGATGATGCAAAGCGGGCAGCATCGGCGCAACGAGGTTGCGGCCGGCGCGGCGGTTGCGGAATCGTTAGGTTTTCAGGCTATAAAAGGCTGCCTGAAATTTATTTTTACAAGGCCGTCTGAAAGCTGCCCGGCCGTCTGAAAGAACCTCCCTGATTTATGGATATCCTGTTATTGTTCAAAGCCCTGATTCTGGGCATTATCGAAGGTCTGACCGAATTTCTGCCGATTTCCAGCACCGGCCACCTGATTGTGGTGGGCGATTTGATCAACTTCAAAAGCAACGGCAAAGTGTTTGAAATCGCCATCCAGCTCGGTGCGGTGCTGGCAGTTATCTTCGAATACCGCCGCCGTTTCACCCATGTGGTTACCCATATAGGCCGCGACAAGCAGGTGAACCGTTTCGTTGTCAACCTGGCCGTGGCCTTTATCCCCGCCGCCGTGGTCGGCCTGATTTTCAGCAAGCAAATCAAACTTTGGCTGTTTAACCCGATTACCGTGGCTGCGGCCTTGGTTATCGGCGGATTTATTATTTTGTGGATCGAGCGCCGCCAGCGCTTTATTCCGCCGAAAGTAACCAGTGTGGACGATATGCGTATGCGCGACGCGCTGGTGGTGGGCATTGCCCAAATCTGCGCGCTGGTACCCGGCACTTCGCGCTCGGGCAGCACCATTATGGGCGGTATGTTGTGGGGGCTGGAGCGCAAAGTCGCCACCGAATTTTCATTCTTTCTGGCCGTGCCGGTGATGATTGCCGCCACCACTTACGATGTGTTGAAACACTTCCATCTGTTTTCCGCGCAAGACATCGGCCTGATTGCGGTGGGTTTCGTTTCCGCCTTCGCCGCCGGCCTCTTGGCGGTGAAAGCCCTGTTGAAATTCGTTGCCACCAAAAACTATGTGCCGTTTGCCTACTACCGCATCGTTTTCGGCAGCCTGATTCTGATTACCTGGCTGGCTGGCTGGGTAAATTGGACGGAAATGTAACCGCTTCCACGAAAACGATTGACTGCGCCAAACCCATTATAAAGGCCGTCTGAAAATATTTTCAGACGGCCTTTGCCTTTGCAAAATTCATGCCGGTATTTCAGCCCTGCCCGCTTCAATCCAACACAAACAACTCGCCGCCATTCTGCTTCAACCACTTTTTGGCGGTTTCGGTGTGCGGCGTATGGCGGTTAACCATTTCCCAAAAATGCGGGCTGTGGTTGGGATGCGGGATATGGCAGAGTTCGTGCACGCACACATAATCCGCCACGAAATCGGGGGCGCCGATCAGGCGCCAGTTGAGGCGGATGCCGGTGCGGCTGCGGCACACGCCCCAAAAGGTTTTGGCATTGCTCAGGGCGGTTGCGGCGGGGTTCAGCCGCATTGCCGCAGCATGTTGTGCCAAACGCGGCAGCAGGGTTTCGGCGGCGCGCTCGGCAAGGTAGCGGCGCAATTGGTTTTTCTGCCGGCTCCACGGTGCGTCGGGCAGCAGGATTTGCGGCGGTTGGTGGCGGATATGTGCCTGATTGTGGGTATGCAGGGTATGCCGTTCGCCGCGAAACCAAATGCGTTCGGGCATGGTTTCGGGCACGGGTTGCGGGGCGCGGTTGAGGGTTTGCAGCAGCAAAGGCTCGTTGCCCGCCAGCCAGGCCTGTAACTGCCTGCCGCTCAGATAGGGCGGCACGTTGATGCGGATGGTGTCGGCCGAATGCGGCCGCAGGATAATATTCTTCTTGGCGCTGCGTTTCAGTTCGATGCGGACGATAAGGCCGTCTGAAAGGGTGTGGGTAAGCTGCATGTGAATATAGCCGCAACGGGTTTCAGACGGCCTTTGGAGCGGCAAACGGCCCCTTGCCGTTGATTCTTTGCTGCTGCGCCTCAATCCAGTTTTCGCATTGCGCCATCACTTCTTCGGGTGTGCCGCTGTTGTAGGCGACGGGCTTGCCGATAACCACGGTGATTTCGCCGGGGTGTTTCCAAAACGAGTTTTTCGGCCAGAATTCGCCGCTGTTGAGCGCCACGGGCAGCAAATCCATTTCAAACATCTGCGCCATGCGCGCGCCGCCGAGTTTGTATTTGCCGCGCTGGCCGGGCGGCAGGCGGGTGCCTTCGGGGAAGATGGTAATCCAGAAGCCTTCTTTTTTACGCGCCAAGCCCTGCTCCATCAGCTGGCGGTTGGCTTGGGTCCGGTTGCTGCGATCTATGCCTATGGTGTTGGCCAGTTTCAAACCCCAGCCAAAAAACGGGATTTTAAACAGCTCTCTTTTGGCCACGAAAACATGCAGGGGAAAAATTTCTTGAAACGCCAAAGTTTCCCAGCCCGATTGGTGTTTGCTGCAAATAATCGACGGCAGCGCGGGAATATTTTCGCTTCCTTCCACACGGTATTTGAGGCCGACGATGTTTTTCAGCAGCCACACCAACACCAGCGCCCATGCGCGGCCGACGTAATTGGCACCTTTGGGTATCAGGGCGGCGGGCAATATCAGGATAAACATCGGCGGGGTAATCAGCACCAGCACCAGCCAGTAGATAAGGTTGCGCAGATAAAGCATTCGGGGTTCCTATGGGGTTGCGGGTGTTTTTTCAGACGGCCTGAAACTTTTGCAAGTTGTTTGGGCCGTCTGAAAAATCCTACTATCGTCATACTCGTGGTGTTTACAATATCGAAACGGCTCGCAAAGGCCTCAACTTGTTAGAGTTAGATTTCTTTGGCTTCTCGGGCGGCCTTCTCCTGCATAACGTATTGCGAAAACGCCAGCAGGTTGTCGAATATCTGCGTATTGGCCGGCAGGTTGTCGCCCTCGCTTTCCAGCGTTTTTTTGCCTTTGCCTGTAAGCACCAGCGCGGGCTTGCCGCCCGCCGCGTCGATGGCCTGCAAATCGCGCAGGCTGTCGCCCACCAGCCAGGTGTCGGCGGCTTCGGCGTTGAAGCGCTCGATAATGTCGGTAATCATGCCGGGCTTGGGTTTGCGACAGCCGCAGTTATCGGCGGCGGTGTGCGGACAGAACCAGATACCGTCGATTTTGCCGCCGGCCTGCTGCACCAGCCGGTGCATTTTGGCGTGCATTTCGGTGAGGGTTTCCACGGTGAAATAGTTGCGGCCTATGCCGGATTGGTTGGTGGCCACGGCCAGGGTGTAGCCCGCCTCGGTGAGAAAGGCAACAGCATCCATGCTGCCCTCTATCGGCACCCATTCGTCGGCGGATTTCACAAAATCGTCGCGGTCGTGGTTAATCACGCCGTCGCGGTCGAGAATAATCAGTTTCATGTGTTTTCCTTTTCAGACGGCCTGTAACATGGCGTCCAACCCGGCGATGTGGTGCGCCACATCGGGATTGTAGGTTAAGGCTTGCAGCGGCTCGGCGATTTTATGGCCGCCGGCCTGCTTGAGGGCTACCGCCTGCCGCACGGCCTCGGCCAAGGTTTCGGGGTTTTCGCGGGAAAAGAAAAATCCGGCGGCGCCGTTCATCACTTCGGTGCAGGCCATATTGTCCGACAAAACCACGCGGGTGCCGCTCAACACCGATTCTACGCCCACCAGGCCGAAAGGCTCGTAGAGCGATGCCATAACGGTGTAGTCGGCGGCGCGGTAAAGGGCGGGCATATCGTCGCAAAAGCCCAACTCCACCGTGTTTTTCATCGGGCGCGGCAGCGGCGAGCCTGCAACGGCGAGCTTGACCGGCAAATCGGTGTGCTCGAAAAAAGCAGCCAGCAAATCCAAACCTTTGCGCGTATGACCGGTGGACGGAAACAGGAAAACGGTTTCATCGTCCCGGAAACCGTAGCGGCGACGCGTGGCGGCAGCCGACCCGGCATCGGGGTAGAAGCGGCGGGTGTCGGCAGGCGGATAAACCACACGGATTTTGGCAGAATCGATGCCGTAAAGCTCCACCAGTTCGCGCTGCATCAGCGCCGAGTGTGCCATGATGGAACATGCGGTGGCGTAATTGCTGCGGTTGCGGCAAACGGTTAGTTTGTCGATCGGGTTGGCGGTTTTGCCCATGTTGCGCAGATAACCGAGATGCGTGCCGCCGCAAACGAATACGGCGGCATGGTCGCTGGGGTTGCAGGCTATCAGCTGCTCTTCGGGGCGGCGGTGCGGCTGCAATTGGGCGGAAAAGAAAAACGGCCTGAGTTTTTTGGGCACCAGCCTCTGCTTGACCAAACAAGGTTCGATGCGGGCGTATTCGGGCAAGGCGGCGTCGAATTGCGCCGCATAAACACGCACGCTGCGGCCGCCGTCGGTGAGATGGCGCACTAAATCGAAAGTGTAGCTTTCCATGCCGCCGCCGCGGCGGAAGCAGTTGATGCTGATGGCTAAGGGTTTGGCGGACATAGGGTTCTTTCAGACGGCCTAACGTTTGCTGCGCAGGCTGGCGTCCCACGCTTCGAAAGCGGCTTGGAACACGGCTTCCAAAGCGGCGCGGTTTTCGGCGTTATCGGCAACATGGTAAAAGCTGTCGAGCGCGGGGGTGTTCATGGTGCGCACATAGTCTTCCATAAACGCACCGTAGCCGTCTTCTTCGTCGTCGTAATAAAAGTCGGTAAAACGTTGGCCGAAATCGTTGAAATCGTCGCGCGTGAGTGCGCCG
>JBHALY010000293.1:0-40600 GCA_041827905.1 Neisseria dentiae | reverse complement strand
TTTCTAGTGCCGTTACGTTTAATGCTTCGGGAGGTGCAAAAAGGGCATTTTTTGTGTTCAAAACCTTTGAATCCTTGAAATCCTTTCAGGATAAGGCTTTCAAGGATTTTTAGCACCCATTTTGTCCCTTACGCCAAAAATCTTTTATAATCGCCCGTTTACCGCAACACAACCCGCAGGCCGCCCGAAAGCCTGCGTTTACCGAAAGAACCACTGTGGACAAACTCAAAATTTCCGCCAACGGCCCGTTAAACGGCGAAATCACCGTTTCCGGCGCCAAAAACGCTGCGCTGCCGCTGATGTGCGCCGGCCTGTTAACCGCCGGCACCCTGCGCCTGAAAAACGTGCCCATGCTGCGCGACGTGAAAACCACCCAGAAACTGCTGCAAGGCATGGGCGCGCGCGTGCTCACCGACAACGTGCACGAATTCGAAATCAACGGCGGCACCGTCAACAACACCGTCGCCCCCTACGAATTGGTTAAAACCATGCGCGCCTCGATTCTGGTGCTCGGCCCCACGCTCGCCCGTTTCGGCGAAGCACAGGTGAGCCTGCCCGGCGGCTGCGCCATCGGCTCGCGCCCCGTCGACCAACACCTGAAAGGGCTGGAGGCTATGGGTGCCGAAATCACCATCGAACACGGTTATGTGAAAGCCAAAGGCCGTCTGAAAGGCGCGCGCGTGGTGATGGACGTGGTAACCGTGGGCGGCACCGAAAACCTGCTGATGGCCGCCACGCTGGCCGAAGGCACCACTGTTTTGGAAAACTGCGCCATCGAGCCGGAAGTGGTGGATTTGGCCGAATGTTTGGTAAAAATGGGCGCCAAAATCAGCGGCATCGGCACTTCGGTGATGACGGTGGAAGGCGTAAAAGAATTGCACGGCTGCGAACACAGCGTGGTGCCCGACCGCATCGAAGCGGGCACGTTTTTGTGCGCGGTGGCGATGACCGGCGGCAAAGTAGTGTTGAGAAACGCCGCGCCGAAAACCATGGAGGCGGTGCTCGACAAGCTGGTGGAAGCCGGCGCCATCATCGAAGCGGGCGACGACTGGATTTCCATCGATATGCGCCAGCGCCCCAAAGCGGTGGACATCCGCACCGTCGTCCACCCCGGTTTTCCCACCGATATGCAGGCGCAGTTTATGGCGGTTAACGCCGTGGCCGAAGGCACGGGCAAAGTGGTGGAAACCATTTTTGAAAACCGCTTTATGCACGTACCCGAACTCAACCGCATGGGCGCCAACATCAGCGCCGAAGGCAATACCGCCATCGTGAAAGGCGTGGAAAAACTTTCCGGCGCCACCGTGATGGCCACCGACCTGCGCGCCTCGGCCAGCCTGGTAATGGCCGGCTTGGTGGCCGACGGCGAAACCATCGTCGAGCGCATCTACCACCTCGACCGCGGCTACGAGCATATCGAAACCAAGCTCGGCCAAGTGGGCGCGAAAATCGAGCGGATTTCTTAAACACGCGGGAAACCGTGCGGATATGGAAAGGCCGTCTGAAAAAATCGTTTCAGACGGCCTTTATCATTGCCCGAAGAGCCGGGGCGGTTACGGCACAATCACGGTAAACACATACGCCGCCATGCTCACCAGCAGCACCACGCCGTAGAGCATATTGGTGCGGCCGTGGTTGAGCGAAAGCATCACGGTAAACACCGAAAGCGCCAAGAGCACCATAGATTTCAAATCCAAACCCAAAACCATATTGATGTCGAACAGCAGGCACACAATCACCACGGCGGGAATGGTCAGGCCGATGCTGGCCAGCGCCGAACCCAAAGCCAGGTTGATGCTGGTTTGCAGGCGGTTGCGGCGGGCGGCCTTGAGCGCAGCCAAACCTTCTGGCAAAAGCACCACGGCGGCGATAATCACACCCACCAAGGCTTTGGGCGCGCCCAAATCGGCCACAATGGCTTCAACGGCGGGCGAGAGCGCCTTGGCCAACAACACCACGATGCCCAGGCAGACAATCAAAAACGCCAAACTGGTCAGCGCCACTTTGGCCGAAGGCGGCTCGGCATGGTGGCTTTGGTCGTCATCGTCGGCAAGAAAATAATCGCGGTGGCGTATGGTTTGCACCATGATAAACGAGCTGTACAACACCAGCGAAGCAATCGCCACAAACACGAGCTGCGCGGCGTTATAAGTGGGGCCTTCGGTGCTGGTGGTGAAGTTGGGCAGCACCAGCGTAAGCGTGAGAATGGCCACCAGCGTAACCAGCGCGGTGGTGGCCGATTTCTGGCCGAAAAACTGTTCGCGGTGCTTCCAGCCGCCGATTAATAGGCAGCCGCCCAAAATGCCGTTTAAAATCAGCATAATCGCGGCAAAAACCGTGTCGCGCGCGAGATAGGCGGCATTGTCGCCGCCGGCCACCATCAGCGACACGATCAGCGCCACTTCGATAATAGTAATCGCCAGCGCCAAAATAATCGTGCCGAAAGGTTCGCCGACTTTGTGCGCCACCACTTCGGCGTGGTGCACCGCCGAGAGCACGCTGCCTATCAGTAAAACGCCGCCGCCGATTTGCAGCCAGCCGCTGTCTTTAATACCGATGAAATAAAGCCCCCAAGCCAAAACGGGAAGCGCGAGCGACCACCAGGGAAGTTGTGTGTGCGGGTGTGAAGCCATAAATAACGGGTATCCTGTTAGAATGAAAATATGTGGAAAAGCCGCATATTATAACGGGCAACGGCCTATTTTTCATAAACTTATCAAAAAAGCGCCAGGCCGCCGTTTGCATTTTCCAACGGTTTTTCAAACGCCGCGCGTTGCGGCCGTCTGAAACGGCTGACTGCCGCCATACCCGGGTATGACGATAATCGGATGTTTCAGACGGCCTAAAAGAATTTTGCAAAGGTCTCGGATTAGAATTTTCAAAGGTTCCAATCTGCCAATCACGGCTGCGCTTATGTTATAAACGTATCTCGTCCGACAACCGCCGCTTTGCTTATGCCCAAGCTTACCGATTTTTCCGCTTCCCATTTTGCCGCCGCCGTTGCCGCGTTTTTGGTGTCTTACGGCAGCAGCGCGGTAATTATTTACCAAGCAGCGCTGGCGTTCGGCGCATCACCTTCGCAAATCGTGTCGTGGTTTACCGCGCTGGCGTTGGTGTGCGGCGTGCTTACCTTGGGTTTGAGCCTGCGCTACAAAGCGCCCGTGATGATTGCCTGGTGCACGCCCGGCGCGGCGGTGCTGGCGGGCTTGGAAGGCATAGCGCTGAACGATGCGGTGGCGGGCTTTATGGCGGCGGCGGCGGCGATGTGGCTGGTATCGGCATTCGGCTGGTTCGACCGCTTGGTGCGCATGATTCCCGCCCCGCTGGCGGCGGCGATGCTGGCGGGCATATTGATTAATTTCGGCAGCCGCGTGTTCGGCGCCATGGGCAGCCAAACGGCTCTGGTGCTGATTATGCTGGCGGTGTTTTTCTTAACTAAAATCCGCCTGCCGCGTTACAGCATCCTGCTGATGCTGGCGGCGGGGTTCGGCTATGCCGCGTGGGCAGGGCTGATCGACTGGTCCCGCTTGGTTTGGCGCAACCCCGTGTTGGAATGGGTTAGCCCCGGGCTGCATTTGGGGCACATGGTCAGCGTGGCCGTGCCGCTGTTTATCGCTTCGCTGGCCACGCAAAACGTGCCGGGCATGGCCGTTTTGCGCAGCTACGGCTACCAAACTCCCGCCCGCCCGTTGGTGGAAAGCAGCGCCGCCGGCACGTTGCTGGCCGCACCGTTCGGCGCGTTTATGGTGAATCTGGCCGCCATCAGCGCCGCCATCTGCATGGGCAGCGATGTGGATAAAAAACCCGAACGGCGCTATCTGGCCACCGTGCTGCTGGGCGTGATTTACCTGCTGATGGCCGCTGCCGGCGGCGTTACCGTGGCCATGTTCACTACCCTGCCCGCCGAACTGATGGCGGCGCTGGCCGGCATCGCCGTGTTCGGCACGCTGCAAGCCAACCTCGTTGCCGCCTGGCAGCACGAAAGCTCGCGCGAAGCGGCGCTGGTTACGCTGCTGGCTTCCGCATCGGGCATGACGCTCTTGGGCATAGGCAGCGCATTTTGGGGGCTGGTGCTGGGTTTGGCGGTTTACCATCTGAATTTGAAAACGGCCAAATAACGTAACAAGGCTATGGTTTTCAGGCCGTCTGAAAGAATTTTTTCAGACGGCCTGAAGTTTTTTATTCAAAGATATCCGGCAAACCCTAACGCAAAAGCTCGTCGGTAATCCGCTGCAAAAACGCTAGCCTTGCTTCGCGGATTTCTCCCGCTTCGGCGGCGTTTTTCACGGCGCAGCCCGGTTCGGCGCGGTGGGTGCAGTTGTGGAAGCGGCATTTCCCCGCCAAATGGCGCAGGTCGAGAAAATAGTGCAGCAATTGCGCCGCATCCAGATGGTGCAGGCCGAACTCTTGCAGGCCGGGCGAATCAATCAGCTTGGTTTGTTCATTCAAATCATACAATTGGGCGTGGGTAGTGGTGTGTTTGCCCGAATCGAGTGCGGTGGAAATTTCGCCCACGCGCGCGGTGTCGCTGCCCAACAGCGCGTTGGTGAGTGTGGATTTGCCCATACCGCTCTGCCCCAGAAAAATATTGGTATGCCCCTGCATCAGCGGCCGGAGGTTGTCGGCGTTATCGAGCGCGCGGGTTTCGATAACGGGATAACCCAATGATTCGTAAAAACTTAATTTTTCAAGCCAATCCGCCGTTTCGGGCAGGTCGGCCTTATTCGCCACCACCACCGCACCGATGCCCGCCGCTTCCGCCGCCAGCAGCGCCCGTTGCAGCAGCAGCTCGTTGGGGGCGGGCACGGCGGCGGTTACGATAAACAGTTTGTCCACATTGGCGGCAATCAGCTTGGTTTTCCAGGCATCCTGCCGGTAGAGCAGGCTTTGGCGCGGCAGATAATCTTCGATTACCGCCTGCTCATTGTTGACGGGGCTGATGCGCACCCAATCGCCGCAGGCAAAATCCACCCGTTTTTTACGGGTGGTGGCATCGAAAACGGCGCCGGCCGGCGTGCGCACGATAAAACGGCGGCCGTAGCTGGCGGTGATTTGGGCGGTGTCGGGCATAAAATCGGGCAGGCAGAAATAAAAAAAATTATTTTACAGGATTATCAAGGCCGTCTGAAAAACCTTTTCAGACGGCCTTTACACAGATAAATGCTAAAATAGCGGTTTCCCGCCCAACCCGCCTTATCCAAACGGCCTTATGCTCACCGACTTAGAAAAAAACGCCATCCGCGACCACTACCGCGCCATTTCGCAAAACCTGCCGCAATTCCGCCCACGAGCCGCGCAGCGGGAAATGATTGCGGCCATCGCCAACGCCTTTTCGCGCAGCCAAACCCGCGCCGAAGGCGAAGAAGCGCCCAAGCGCGAGGGCGAGAGCATCGTGGTGGTGGAAGGCCCCACCGGCGTGGGCAAAAGCCTGGCCTATCTGCTGGCCGGCGGCATCATGGCGCAAACGCGCGGCAAACGGCTGATTGTGTCGAGCGCAACGGTGGCCTTGCAGGAACAGCTGGTTAACCGCGATTTGCCGTTTTTGGTGGCCAAAAGCGGTTTGGAGCTGACTTTCGCACTCGCCAAAGGGCGTGGCCGCTATCTGTGCCCCTACAAACTCTACCAGCTCACCCAAAGCAACGCCCAGCAAAACCTGCTCGGCTTCGAAGCCCCCGCCGTGCTGTGGGACAGCAAACCCAAGCCCGAAGAATTGAAGCTCTTGCGCGATATGGCCGACGAATTCGCCGCCCGCCGTTTCAACGGCGACCGCGACACTTGGCCGGAAAAAATCGACGACGCGGTGTGGATGAAGGTAAACAACGACAACTACGGCTGCCTCAAAGCCGCCTGCCCCAACCGGGCCGAATGCCCGTTTTACCTCGCGCGCGACACGCTCGAAAATGTAGACGTAGTAGTGGCCAACCACGATTTGCTGATGGTCGATATCGGCATGGGCGGCGGCGTGATTCTGCCCGCGCCCGAAAACAGCTTTTACTGCATCGACGAAGCTCACCACCTGCCCAAAAAAGCCCTCAGCCAGTTCGCCGCCGAGCACTCGTGGAACCAAGCCGTGTGGGCGCTGGAAAAACTCCCCGCCGTTACCGACAAAATCGCCGCGCTCACCGACAAAGCCGAGCTGGCGAACTTGGCCGACGAAGCCGCCGCCGCCCTGCTCGAAAGCCTGCACGAATGGCAGTTCCACCTTTCCGAAGAGCCAGAATTGAGGCCGTCTGAAAACAACGAATCGGTGTGGCTGTGGCAGGACGGCAAAATCCCCGAAGCGTTGGAACTCACCGTATCCAACACCGCCGTTGCCGCCCGCAGTCTCTACAAACATGCCAACAGCCTCAACGACGCTTTGGCCGCCGCCCGCCGCGACAAAGACCAAAACAGCGCCCAAATCGACCGCTTGAGCAGCGAATTCGGCGTATTCCGCGCCCGCATCGAGCAAATCACCGCCGCTTGGGATTTGCTCGCCACCGTGCCCGCCGAAGGCGAAGAGCCGCTGGCCAAATGGATTACCCGCCGCCTCGACGACAAAAACGACTACATCTTCCACGCCAGCCCCATCAGCAGCGCCTCCCATCTGGCCAACAACCTGTGGCGGCGCGCCGCCGGCGCCGTGCTCACCTCGGCCACATTGCAATCCTTGGGCAGCTTCAACCTGATTCTGCGCCAAACCGGCCTGCAATGGCTGCCCGAAACCACCACGCTCGCCCTGCAAAGCCCGTTTGATTTCGACGCACAGGGCGAGCTGTATATCCCGCCCGTACACGCCAGCCCCAAAGACCCCGCCGCCCACACCGCCGCCATCGTCGAATGGCTGCCCAAACTGGTTTCCACCGAAGAAGCCATCGGCACGCTGGTGCTGTTTTCTTCGCGCAAACAAATGCAGGAAGTAGCCCTGCGCCTGCCCGAAGCCTATCTGCCGCTCTTGTTGGTGCAGGGCGAATTGCCCAAGGCAACGCTGCTGCAAAAACACCATCAGGCCATCGGCGAAGGCCGCGCCAGCATTATTTTCGGGCTGGACAGCTTCGCCGAAGGGCTGGACCTGCCCGGCGAAGCCTGCGTGCAGGTGATTATCGCCAAACTGCCGTTTGCGATGCCCGACAACCCCGTTGAAAAAACCCAAAACCGCTGGATCGAGCAGCGCGGCGGCAACCCCTTTATCGAAATCACCGTGCCCGAAGCCAGCATCAAACTGATTCAGGCAGTCGGCCGCCTCATCCGCACCGAAAGCGACTACGGCCGCGTAACCATACTCGACAACCGCGTCAAAACCCAAAACTACGGCCGCCAAATGCTCGCCTGCCTGCCGCCGTTTAAAAGAATCGGATAAACGGCGGTTTGGCCGTCTGAAATAACCGGTTTGGTCAGACTATCGTAGATTGGGTTGAAAACCCAACATAACCCCGTTTCATTGCTTCAAGATGTTGGGTTTGGCAACCCAACCTACAGTAAACCCAAGCCCGGCAAAACCAAACAAAAGGCCGTCTGAAACGTTTCAGACGGCCTGCTTTATTTTGATTTAATTATTGTGAAGCGTAAAACACCAAGTTAATTAAGTAGGAAAATTACTTAATCAGTTTGGCGAAATATTCCAAAGTGCGCACCAGCTGGCAGGTGTACGACATTTCGTTGTCGTACCAAGCCACGGTTTTCACCAGCTGTTTGTCGCCCACGGTCATCACGCGGGTTTGGGTTGCGTCGAACAATGAGCCGGCCTCCAAACCGATAACGTCGGAAGACACGATTTGGTCTTCGGTGTAGCCGTAAGACTCGCTTTGCGCGGCTTTCATGGCGGCGTTGATTTCTTCAACGGTAACGGTTTTCTCAAGCACGGTAACCAGCTCGGTCAGCGAGCCGGTAGCCACGGGCACGCGCTGGGCGGAGCCGTCGAGTTTGCCGTTCAGTTCGGGAATCACCAAACCGATGGCTTTGGCGGCGCCGGTGCTGTTGGGTACGATGTTAAGCGCGGCGGCACGGGCGCGGCGGAAGTCGCCTTTACGGTGCGGCGCGTCCAGCGTGTTTTGGTCGCCGGTGTAGGCATGGATGGTGGTCATCAGGCCTTCAACCACACCGAATTGTTTTTGCAGCACGGCGGCCATCGGCGCCAGGCAGTTGGTGGTGCACGAAGCGGCGGAAATCACGGTTTCGCTGCCGTCGAGAATGTTTTCGTTCACGCCGTAAACCACAGTTTTCACATCGTTGCCGCCGGGTGCGGAAATCACCACTTTTTTGGCGCCGGCGCGGATATGGGCTTCGGCTTTGTCTTTTTTGGTGAAGAAACCGGTGCATTCCAGCACCACGTCCACACCCAATTCGCCCCACGGCAGCTCTTCGGGGTTGGGGTTGGCGAACACTTTGATTTCTTTGCCGGCCACCACGATGGCGTTGTCTTTCAGCTCGGCGGCGCCTTCGAAACGGCCTTGGGTGCTGTCGTATTTAAACAGGTGCAGCAGCATATCGGCGGGCGTTAAGTCGTTTACCGCCACTACTTCGATGCCTTCGGCTTTGATGATTTGGCGCAAAGCCAGACGGCCGATGCGGCCGAAGCCGTTAATCGCAACTTTAATGCTCATTTCGATTTGCTCCTTAAAACAATAGGTTTCGGGTTGATTGCTTGTTAAGCGCTTTTTACCATGAAATAAAATTACTACCTAGCACTACTTTCATAAAACTACACAAAATCTGATTTAAATTAAGTAAGCGGCGGATAAAGGCCGTCTGAAAAATTTTAATAATCTGATTTAAAATATAAAAAGACTATTTTGAAGAAAACCGCCCCATCTTGTGGACAACTTGTTTTATGTTTTTAAAACATAAGGATAGAGTTAATCGAAGTTGTGGGGCAAAACGGTATAAATCCGAAATCAATAAGGATAAAACTGAAATAATCTTTCAAGCTGTGGATAAACAGTTAAGCGTCCACATTTTTTCAGACGGCCTATGCAAGATAACGATAAGTAAATACTATTAAAAATATTATGTCGGCAGTTCTGTTTTATCGTATTATCCGAAACGTATTTTGTGAAAGGCAAAACTATGCTGCAAAGAACCCTGGCAAAGCCCGTCAGCGTAACCGGCGTCGGCCTGCATTCCGGCGAACGCGTGGCGCTCACGCTCCACCCCGCGCCTGAAAACAGCGGTATTTCGTTCCGCCGCACCGATTTGGGCGGCGAACAGGGCGAAGTGATTGCGCTCAACCCCTACCTGATTAACGACACCCGCTTATCTTCCACCGTGGTAACCGATGCAGGCGTGCGCGTGGGCACCATCGAGCACATTATGTCGGCATTGGCCGCTTACGGCGTCGATAATGCGCTAATCGAATTGAACGCGCCAGAAATCCCGATTATGGACGGCTCCAGCCTGCCTTTCATCTATCTGCTGCAAGATGCGGGCATCGTCGATCAAAAAGCGCAGAAACGCTTCTTGAAGATTTTAAAACCGGTGGAAGTGAAAGAAACCGGCAAATGGGTGCGCTTCACCCCCTACAACGGTTTCAAGGTAACGCTTACCATCGAATTCGACCACCCCGTGTTCAACCGCAGCAACCCCACGTTTGAAATCGACTTTGCCGGCAAATCCTATATCGACGAAATCGCCCGCGCGCGCACTTTCGGCTTTATGCAGGAAGTGGAGCTGATGCGCTCGCACAACCTCGGCCTGGGCGGCAACCTTTCCAACGCCATCGTAATCGACGATACCGACGTGCTCAACCCCGAAGGGCTGCGCTATCCCGACGAATTTGTGCGCCATAAAATCCTCGATGCCATCGGCGACTTATACATCGTCGGCCACCCGATTATCGGCGCGTTTGAGGGTTACAAATCCGGCCACGCCATCAACAACGCCCTGCTGCGCGCGGTTTTGGCCGACGAAACCGCCTACGAATGGGTGGAATTCGCCGACGACGAAGACCTGCCCGCCGCCTTCCACCGCCTACCCACCGCGGCTTGATTGGTTCCCAGCTTTCTAAGCTTTCTATAAATGACAAGGCCGTCTGAAAACATTTCAGACGGCCTGATTTCTTTAAAATATCAATTAGTTAGTATAGTTATACTATACAAAACTATAAAACCTTATCCCAATCTTCTTCTCCGCCCCCTTCATCTTCGGCGCAGAAAAACGAATACAGCAGCGCGATGGTTTCGTTTACCCGCGAATCGGCGATGTAATACAGGCGCTCGCGGTGTTTCACTTCGCAATTAATCAGCCCCGCTTCGCGCAGCAGCGCAAGCTGGTTCGACATCGCCGCCTGCGGCAGGCCGGTCATTTCGGCCAGCTCGGTAACGTTGCGGCGCGTGTCTTGCAGGCTGCATAACACGGCCAGGCGGTTGGTGTTGGCCAGCAGCTTCAAAAAAGCCGTGGCCTGTTCGTATTTGTCGGACATTTCTTCTTGCATGGCGGCGTTCCGTTCGGCAAATCATTCAAGCACGATTGTAACGGCAATTGAGGCCGTCTGAAAGTTTTGCATATCGGTTTCAGACGGCCTCAATGACTTGCAAAACCTCAGCCTGATAAAGCGGAAAGCGGTTTACTGCAAACGGCGGTTCCACGGCATATGCACCAGCAGCCGCGCCATACCGCAGAATCCGGTCAAACCCGCCGTAAGCAGGCCGGCACCCACAAATGTGCACACAAGATAAAACGCCGGCGACACCAGCCAGCCCAACAATGCGCCGAACAGAACCAGCGAACCGGCGGCAATCTGCACTTGGCGCATCAGTTCCAGAGGCTGCGAACGATCGATCAGGGTGGGTAGGCCCAAGCTTTTCCAGCCATCCAAGCCTTTTTCCAAAATAAACGCTTCTCTGCCTCCGGCGGCCTGCTCCAGCGCCGCCGCTGCGTTTTGCGTGCGTATACCCGATTTGCAGTAAAAAATCACGCATGGCGCCTGTTGCGCCGCATCGGGCAAACCTTCCGCCTGCAACTGCGGCAAAGGCTGCAGCAGGGTGTTTTCGATATGTTCGCGGCGGTATTCGTCGGCGGCGCGGATATCGACCAACACCGCGCCCTGTTTCAGTTTGGTTTGGGCATCGGCCGCGTTGATGGTTTGGATGCTCATAATGTTTCCTTTTTTATCAAAATCTTAAAACCTGATTCTTTGCAAAACTGCCTTAAGGCCGTCTGAAAACATAACGCGGATACACGGATTCCGGTAACACACATTCGTCATTGCCGGGCTTGACCCGGCAATCCAGCGTCGGGATGCTTCTGAAAACATTCACCTTTCACCTGAATGGCAAATACTGGATTATCGGGTCAAGCCCGATAATGACGGAATCAAACATTTCAGACGGCCTAAACAGATATTTATTTCTTATCCAAACGGCAGGTGTTGATGCCGAAAATCCGATACAGAGGGCAGCTAGACAGCAAACCGGTAACCAACGGGATCAAACCAATCCAGCCCCACCAGCCTATGGTGCCGGATGCGGCCAATATGGTTAATACTGCGCCTGCTGCGATGCGGATGATTCTGTCGATGCCGCCTATGTTGCGTTTCATGGTTCTTCTCCTGATTATTTTATATAAAAATTTTTTTATATATTTTTAATTTTATATTATTGATTTTTTAGCTGTCAACAACAAAACAAACAGGCCGTCTGAAAATATTTCAGACGGCCTGTTTATAACGCCGTAACAGACTAAGTGGATTCACTATACTGTTTAAAAACAATCAATTAATTTTTAATCAATCGCCCATCACCCGACCTTCCCTGCGCGGGTCGGCACCGCCTTGCAGGCCGTTTTTACCGATTACGATGCCCTGCACGCCCGAGTTCAAATCGCGCACCTGCACTTTGTAGCCCAGTTTTTCCAAATCGGGGGCTTTGGCGGCGGCGGCGCTGTTTTCCTCCAATTCATAGGCGCTGCCGCGGTTGAGCATATTGGGCAGGTCGATGGCGGCTTGGATATCCATGCCCCAGTCGATATGGGCGGTTAGGGTTTTGGCCACATAGCCGATGATGCGGCTGCCGCCGGGCGAGCCTACGGCCATATAGGGTTCGCCGTTTTTCATCACGATGGTGGGCGCCATCGAAGAGCGCGGGCGTTTGCCGCCGGCCACGCTGTTGGCCACGGTTTTGCCTTCTGCATCAACGGGGTTGAACGCGAAATCGGTTAACTCGTTGTTGAGCAGATAGCCGTTGGCCATCAGGGTGGAACCGAAGGCGTTTTCGATGGAAGTAGTCATCGAAACCACGTTGCCGCTTTTATCCACCACCGCGATATGGCTGGTGGAAGGCAGCTCCATGCCCTGCCCTTTGCCCTGCGTGCGGGCGAAACCGCCGGGGCTTACCTGCGGC
Source organism: Neisseria dentiae (assembly GCA_041827905.1). GTDB lineage: Bacteria > Pseudomonadota > Gammaproteobacteria > Burkholderiales > Neisseriaceae > Neisseria > Neisseria dentiae_B. Next base: position 28,286 of record JBHALY010000293.1, on the reverse strand, counting down.
AGCGCGCCGTAGCTGTTTGCAATCAAACCGGCGCGCAGTTTCAGGTATTCGGGATGCAGCATGGCGCGCACCGGCACGTCGGCAAAGGCAGGATCGGCCACATAATAATCGCGGTCGGCAAACGCCAGGCGCGATGCGTCGCCCAGCACGCGCCAGCTTTGGATATTGCCTGCGCCCATGGCTTTCATGTCGAAATGCCGCATCACGCCGAAAATCTGCGCCAGCGCGATACCGCCCGAGCTGGGCGCGTCCATGCCGCAGATTTCAAATTCGCGGTAAGGCGCGCAAACCGGCTCGCGCTCGATAATGCGGTAGTTCTTCAAATCGGCCGCCGTGATTTTGCCGGGGTTGTCTTTCGCGCCGTTCACGGCTTTGATAATGTTTTCGGCAGGCTTGCCGCGGTAGAAAGGCGCGCTGCCTTTGGCCGCCAAAAGTTTCACCGAAGCGGCGAATTTCGGGTTTTTCAACACCGTTCCGGCCGGGATCGGTTTGCCGCCGGGCAGAAAATAGGCGGCGGTTTCGGGATAGCGTTGCAGATGTTGCCGGTTTTGCTCGATGGATTTCGCCATGCGCGACGACACGGCAAAACCCCGTTCGGCCAAGGCCACCGGTTTGGCAAACAGGGTTTTCCACGGCAGTTTGCCGTAGCGTTTGTGCACGTCTTCCAACAGTTTGGGCACGCCGGGCACGCCCACCGAACGGCCGCCCACCACCGCCTGCATAAATTCGAGCGGTTTGCCGTTTTCATCTAAAAAAAGCTGCGGCGTGGCGGCCTGCGGTGCGGTTTCGCGCGCATCGAAGGTGGTGAGCTTTTTGGCTTGGTTGTCCCAATACACCAAAAACGCGCCGCCGCCCAAACCGGAAGACTGCGGCTCGGTCAAACTCAGCGTGGTTTGCATGGCAATCATGGCATCGATGGCGCTTCCGCCGCGCTTGAGCACTTCGTAACCCGCTTCGGTGGCCAGCGGGTTGGCCGATGCCGCCATAAACTCTTTGGCTTCAACCAGCTGCTGGGCCGTTTTGCCCGTGCCCTGTTCGGGCGCATGGCTTTCTGCGGCGGGTGCGGGCTGATAGGCGTGGGCGGTTAGGGAAAACACGGCCAAGAGGCCGAGCAAAACGGGCTTTAACGGCATAATCTTCTCCTTCAGGCTAAAAAACTTTTTTAGAACAACCGCACTATACCTGATTTTTCAGACGGCCTGCCGGTTGAAGCCGGATTTAATATATCGGCAAAAGGCCGTCTGAAAACTGTGCACAATCCGCCCGTTTTCCACAAATAATGCAATGCAATGCAAATTATCCACAATTTTCCGCACTGCCCAAGGCGGGTTTTCCAAAAGGTTTTGTCGGTTTTAATATTTTGAAATAAAACGGTAAAAACGGCTTATCCACAACAAGGCACCCGATTCAAAATCAAAGTCTTTTTATTATTTAATAATTAAATCGTTATGCTTTCTTCCCCACTGTTTCGCAAACGTGTAAACCCTGTTTCAAACATTGTTTAACCGCGCCTAATCGGTTAAAGTAAGCGGCTGCAATTCACAAACAAAAGGATTCCCGATGAAAGGCGATATCGGCGTAATCGGTTTGGCCGTGATGGGCCAAAACCTGATTCTCAACATGAACGACAAAGGTTTTAAAGTTGTCGCATTCAACCGCACCGTTTCCAAAGTAAACGATTTTCTCAACGGCGCAGCCAAAGGCACCAATGTTATCGGCGCAGATTCGCTGCAAGATTTGGTGGATAAACTCGAAAAACCCCGAAAAATCATGCTGATGGTGCGCGCAGGCAGTGTGGTGGACGATTTTATAGAGCAGCTTGTGCCGCTTTTGGAAGAAGGTGACATCATTATCGACGGCGGCAACGCCAACTACCCGGATTCCACCCGCCGCACCAAAGCGCTGGCCGAAAAAGGCATACGTTTCGTGGGCGCGGGCGTGTCGGGCGGCGAAGAAGGCGCGCGCAACGGCCCGTCGATTATGCCCGGCGGCAACGAAGAAGCCTGGCCGCACGTTAAACCCATTTTGCAGGCGGTTGCCGCCAAAACCCCGCAAGGCGAACCCTGCTGCGACTGGGTGGGCCGCGACGGCGCCGGCCATTTCGTTAAAATGGTGCACAACGGCATCGAATACGGCGATATGCAGCTTATCTGCGAAGCCTACCAGTTTATGAAAGACGGCTTGGGCTTGAGCTATCAGCAGATGCACGAAATTTTCAGCATCTGGAACCGCACCGAGCTGGATTCCTATCTGATTCAGATCACCGCCGACATTCTGGGCTTTAAAGACGAAAACGGCGAGCCGCTGGTAGAGAAGATTCTCGATACCGCCGGCCAAAAAGGCACGGGCAAATGGACAGGCATCAACGCCCTCGATTTGGGTATTCCGCTCACGCTGATTTCCGAAGCCGTGTTCGCCCGCTGCGTGTCGGCGTTTAAAGAGCAGCGCACCGAAGCCGCAGAGCTGTTCGGCAAAACCGTTAAAGCGGTGGAAGGCGATAAAGCCGAATGGGTGGAAGCCCTGCGCGAAGCCCTGTTGGCCTCGAAAATCATTTCTTACGCACAAGGCTTTATGCTGATACGCGAAGCCAGCGAAGTGAACGATTGGGCGCTCAACTACGGCCAAACCGCCCTGTTGTGGCGCGAAGGCTGCATTATCCGCAGCGCGTTTTTAGGCAATATCCGCGATGCCTACGAAACCAACCCCGATTTGGTGTTCCTCGGCTCCGACCCTTATTTCAAACGCATTCTCGAACAATGCCTGCCCGCATGGCGCAAAGTGGCGGCCAAAGCCATAGAATGCGGCATTCCCATGCCGTGCATGGCATCGGCGCTGACCTTCCTCGACGGCTATACCAGTGCGCGCCTGCCCGCCAACCTGTTGCAGGCCCAACGCGACTATTTCGGCGCCCACACCTACGAGCGCACCGACAAACCGCGCGGCGAGTTTTTCCACACTAATTGGACGGGCAAAGGCGGCGATACCGCATCCACCACTTATGATATCTAAACCGGTGTAAAAGCCTGTTTCTGCAAAGGCCGTCTGAATATTTTCAGACGGCCTTCTGTTTTGCTTAATCCGAAACTTTCATAATTTTCCGTTTTATTGTTTCTTAATAAGAAACAGTCTTTCAATAAAAATAATATTTATCAATTAATATTTAAGCCATAGAATACGTTCCATCGAGAGAGCAATGCTTCCCGGTGTTATCCGTTAACTGTTTAAAGAATAAATTGAAAGGAACTTATCATGAAAAAAACCATGCTTGCTTTTGCCGCCGTTATTGCCGCCGCCGCTTCTGTTGCCGGTGCCAAAGGCACACCCTATACCGGTTGGGATCACAGTAATGATTCCGGTGAAATTATCGGTTTGAAAGAAGTGCAATACCAAGGCGTAAAACCCGCAGCCAAAAAAGACGACCGTGTGAAATTTGTTTATGAAAACAACGAACCGAGCAGAGCAGACAACAGCTACCGCCGTCTGGGCCGCCAAGAAAGCCGTTAAAGTGCTTGGTAACCATTTAAATTTGGCATGAAATTAGTAACATAAAAGAATAGATTGAAAGGAACGTATCATGAAAAAAACCATGCTTGCTTTTGCCGCCGTTATTGCCGCTGCCGCTTCCGTTGCCGGTGCCAAAGGCACACCCTATACCGGTTGGGATCACAGCAATGATTCCGGTGAAATTATCGGTTTGAAAGAAGTGCAATACCAAGGGGTAAAACCCGCAGCCAAAAAAGACGACCGTGTGAAATTCGTTTATGAAAGCAACGAACCGCGCAAAGAAGACAACAGCTACCGCAGCCTGGGCCGCCAAGAAAGCCGTTAATGTGCTTGGTAGCCATTTAAATTTGGCATAAAATGTTTTATCAGTTCTACTGTTCCGGTATCAGTTTGTACAACCATGTTTGAGTCAAATCCGGCTGATGCCCCGTTATTTCAAATTTAAATAGTTAAATTAAGGTTTTCATGTTAAAGGCCGTCTGAAAATATTTCAGACGGCCTTTCATTGTATTTAATACCACGGTATTTACATCACATTTATCAACCGCAACGGAACCCGAATATAGCTTTTCCGGCCGCCCCCTTATACAATAATGCCTTTGCGCAAACCCCTTACCAATATGAAAAAATCCGCCGCCCCAAAATCTTTTGAAGAAGCCTTGAAACGCCTCGAAACGCTCACACAAGCCATGCAGAGCAGCGAAATGCCGCTGGAAGACGCGCTGGCCGCCTATCAGGAAGGCAACGAGCTGGTGAAATACTGCCAAGCCAAACTGGCCGAAGTGGAACAAAAACTGCAAGTGCTCGATGCGGGCGAACTGAAGGAGCTGAACCTTGAGCAAAGCGAATGATTTGAAAGCGTGGCAGCAAAAAGCGCAGGCGCAGACCGAGCTTGTGCTCGAAAGGCTGATGCCGCCCGAACACACCGTGCCGCACACCCTGCACCAAGCCATGCGTTACGTTACCCTCGGCGGCGGCAAACGCCTGCGCCCGCTGCTGGTGCTGGCCGCAGCCGAATTGGACGAAGCCGACCAAACCGCGGTGGAACACGCCATGGCGGCGGTGGAAATGATTCATGTGTATTCGCTGGTGCACGACGATATGCCCGCGATGGACAACGACAGCCTGCGCCGCGGCAAACCTACCTGCCATGTTCGATACGACGAAGCCACCGCGCTGTTAACCGGCGACGCGCTGCAAACGCTGGCGTTCGACGTGTTGAGCCGCCCCACCGGCCTGCCCGCCGCGCGCCAGCTCAAGATGATTGCCGCGCTCGCGCAGGCTTCCGGCAGCCTCGGCATGGCTGGCGGCCAGGCCATCGATTTGGCCAACGTGGGCAAACCCATGAACCAAGCCGAATTGGAGCAGATGCACGGCCTGAAAACCGGCGCCTTAATCCGCGCCGCCGTGGCGCTCGGCGCGCTGGCCTGCCCCGATTTGGGCGATGAAGATTTGCAGCGCTTGGACGGCTACGCCCGCAAACTCGGCCTGGCTTTCCAAGTGATAGACGACGTGCTCGACTGCGAAGCCGACACCGCCACACTCGGCAAAACCGCCGGCAAGGACGCCGACAACGACAAGCCCACTTATGTGAAACTGATGGGCTTGGAGCCTGCCCGCCGTTATGCGGAAGATTTGGTTGCCGAAGCGGTGGCCTTATTGGCGCCGTTTGGTGAAAAAGCCGGATATTTGCAGGCGTTGGCGGAATTTGTTACGGCGCGTAAGCATTAATATTTTCGCAGTTGAAAACCGAAGAGCAAGGTTGGAATCTTTGTAAAAACATCTTCAGGCCGTCTGAAAACGGATTTCGTATTTCAGACGGCCTGAAGCTTTGGCAGCATCCGTACGGCCGTCTTTAAATATTTCCGTCATACTCGGTTTTGACCCGAGTATCTTTTTGGTTCAAAAGAAACAGAGATATTCGGGTTAAGCTTGAGTATGACGTGCGTACTTTTTCGTTGATTTACTCTGGTGTTTCATAAACCAAAGGCCGTCTGAAAACATTTTCAGACGGCCTTAAAGTATTTTACAAAGGCTTCGGTTAATTAATCCGCAACCTTAAGGGCGGTATTCCGGCATCACGCCGTTGGGCAGCAGCTGCCACACATAACCTTTGTGTTTCTGTTTGCCCGCCACTGCGCCGGCTTCGTCGCCGTAGCCCCAGAAATAATCCACCCGCACCGCGCCTTTAATCGCGCTGCCGGTATCTTGCGCCATAATCAGGCGGTTGAGGGCGTAGTTGTTGGCGGGGTGGACGGTGGCCACAAACAACGGCGCGCCCAGTGTGATGTAGTGGCGGTCGATAGCGCCGGCATATTGGCCCATCAGCGGGGTGCCGAGTGCGCCGACGGGGCCGTCGTCATTGCCGGGCAGCGGGCGGAAGAATACGTAGCTGGGGTTTTGCCCCAACACTTCGGCCAGCTTCTGCGGGTTGCGGCGCATATATTCTTTGATACCCTGCATGGTGGTTTGCGCCAGCGGCAGGTAGCCTTTGTCGGCCATGTAGCGGCCTATCGAAACGTAGGGGTATTCGTTTTTGTCGGCATAGCCCACGCGGATATATTTGCCTTCGGGAGTTTTCAGACGGCCCGAACCTTGGATGTGCAGGAAAAACAATTCCACCGGGTCTTCGGCGTAGCCCAAAACCGGCGCTTTGCCGTCGAGCGCGCCGCCGTTAATCTGGGCGCGGGTGTAATACGGCACGAAGCGGCTGCCTGCGAAACGGCCTTTCAGGGCGCGGGTGCGCTCGCTGATGGGGAACTGGTCGAGATTGGCCGAATATGGGCCGTTGGCATCGATCACGCCTTTGTTTGGGCCGGTTTGGCGGATGCGCACGGTGCTTTTGCTGTTGCGCAGGTTGGCGGGCAGATCGACCGAAATGAAGTCGTTGGGAATGCCGTAGATGGGAAAGCGCGCTTTGTTGGTGCTTTTCGAGTCGCCCAAAAGCACGGGTTCGTAGTAGCCGGTGATGGTACCGCCCAGATTGCCGTTGGCGCTCACCTGCCACGGGGTGAAATATTGCTCGAAAAAGGCTTTGGCTTCGGCGTTTTTATACGGCGTTTGCGCGGCTTGGGCGCACACGTTGCGCCAGTTTTGCTGCGCTTGCAGTTTTTCGCAGCCGAGGCGGAACGAGCGCAGGCTGTCGGCGAAGTTTTGTTCGTTCCATTGCGGCATGGCGCTGTGGGGCACGACTTTGTAGCTGGCGCCGCCGCCGGGGGTGTGCACGAAACCTTGCGGCGAGGGCGTGCCGGCGGGCAGCGGCTGGCCCTGCGTTACCGGCGGGGCGGGCGGTTGCTGCACCGGCGGCACGCTTGGCCCGGGCTTGCTTTTTTTGGTGCCGCAGGCGGCTAAAACGGCGGCGGTGATGCCCAAGAGGGCGATGCGGTAAAAGGTTTTGCGGTTCATATGTGCTGTGTGATAAGGCCGTCTGAAACGGCGGGTTTCAAACGGCGTGGTTTTAAAAAGTTCGGAATAAGGCAGACAAGTTTTGCCGCTGCGCGGTTCCCCGTTTAAACGGTTTTCGGTTTGCCCCGAAACAGAAACGGGGGCATTCTAACATAGAATCAACGGGCTAGATTCGGGAGGCGGCAACCTTTGCATAACTTGCCGCAGGCCGTCTGAAAAGCCCGAGTATGACGCGGAGGTTTTAATAACTTGCAAAGGTCTCGATTTGGCTTTACACCATTATTCCACCGGCAAACCCGCCCAGCCGAAGGCTGCGGCCACCCGCTGCCATTGTTCGTCCGTATCGGCGCGCACGGTAACGGTTCGGCCGTTTTCGGGGCTTTGGAACACCAGTTCTCGCGCGTGCAAGAGCAGGCGGGTGGTGCCGGTGCGCTCGGCAACGGCGCGGTTTTGGGCGTTGTCGCCGTGGGTGGTGTCGCCCACGATGGGGTGGAAAATGTGTTTCAGATGGCGGCGCAGCTGGTGTTTGCGGCCGGTGTGCGGGGTAAGTTCCAGCCACGAATAGCGCGAAGTGGCGTAGCGCTTGGCCGATTGGAAGGGCTGCTCGGTGAGGGCGAGGCAGCGGTAGTCGGTAACAGCGCTTTGGGCGGGTTTGCCGGGGTCGGCAAAGGGATCGGCGATTTTGTCGGCCTCTTCTTTGAGCGGGTAGTCGATGCGGCCGCTGCCGTGTAAATGGCCGCGTACCACCGCCCAATAGCGTTTTTGCACGTTTTTCCGCTCGAACTGCTGCGTGAGGGCGCGGGCGCTTTCTTTATTAAAGGCAAACAGTAAAACGCCCGAGGTGGGGCGGTCGAGACGGTGGACAGGGAACACATGGTGGCCGGTTTGGTTGCGCAGGGTCTGCATCACAAACACGGTTTCGCGGCTGTCGAGCCAGCTTCTGTGCACCAGCATACCGGCGGGTTTGTTGACGGCGATGCAGAGGCTGTCGCGGTAGAGGATTTCGAGCATGGTTGTTTTTTTGAAATATCAAGGCCGGGGTTTTCAAGATTCATGCAGGCCGTCTGAAAACTTAACGCAGATACACGGTTTCCTACATCTACCCCCGTCATTGCCGGGCTTGACCCGGCAATCCAGTATCGGATGTTTCTGAAATATCCGCCTTTCGCCTGAACAGCAAATACTGGATTATCGGGTCAAGCCCGATAATGACGGAATCAAACATTTCAAACGACACCAATGAGTTTTGCAAAGATATAGCGGATTAACCTAACTTTCGCTACGGCGTTGCCGCGCCTTACCGTACTGCTTGTACTGTCTGCGGCTTGCTGCCTTGTATCGAAAATGTGTTAATCCGCTATAACAGGCCGTCTGAAACCTTTCAGACGGCCTGTTTGCGTTTAAACGCCGTTTAAGCACGTTTTTCGAGCACGGCCACGGCGGGCAGTTCTTTGCCTTCCAAGAATTCCAGGAAAGCGCCGCCGCCGGTGGAAATATAGCTGATTTGGTCGGTTACGCCGAATTTGGCAATCGCCGCCAGCGTGTCGCCGCCGCCGGCAATCGAGAAGGCGGGGCTTTCGGCGATGGCTTTGGCCAGCACTTCGGTGCCGCCGGCAAACTGGTCGAACTCAAACACGCCCACGGGGCCGTTCCACACGATGGTGCCGGCCTGTTTCAGGGCGGCGGCCAGCGCGGCGGCGGATTGGGGGCCGATGTCGAGAATCATGTCGTCTTCGGCCACGTCGTCGATGGCTTTAACGGTGGCTTCTGCGTCGGCGGCGAAGGCTTTGGCCACCACCACGTCGGTGGGCAGGGGCACGCTGCCGCCTTTGGCAGCCATTTTTTCCATGATTTTTTTGGATTCTTCCACCAAATCGTGTTCGGCCAGCGATTTGCCGATGGGCTTGCCGGCGGCCAGAAGGAAGGTGTTGGCGATGCCGCCGCCCACGATTAATTGGTCAACCTTGTCGGCCAGGCTTTCGAGAATGGTGAGCTTGGTGGAAACTTTGCTGCCGGCCACAATCGCGGCCAGCGGGCGGGCGGGGGCTTTGAGGGCTTTGCCCAAGGCGTCGAGTTCGCCTGCCATCAGCACGCCGGCACAGGCCACGGGTGCGGCTTGGGCAACGGCTTCGGTGGAAGCCTGGGCGCGGTGGGCGGTGCCGAAGGCGTCGTTCACAAACACGTCGCACAGGGCGGCATAGGCTTTGCCCAGCTCCAAATCGTTTTTCTTTTCGCCTTTGTTGATGCGCACGTTTTGCAGCATGGCGATTTCGCCGGCTTTGAGCGCGGGCTTGTTGTCGCGCCAGTCGTTGAGCACTTTCACTTCTTTGCCCAACAGGCTGCCCAAGTGGGCGGCTACGGGGGCGACGTCGTCTTCGGGGTGGAATTCGCCTTCGGTGGGGCGGCCCAAGTGCGACATCACAATCACCGCCGCGCCGTTGTCCAGGCAATATTGAATCGAAGCGAGCGAGGCGCGGATGCGGGTGTCGTCGCTGATTTTGCCGTCTTTAAACGGCACGTTCATGTCGGCGCGGATCAATACGGTTTTGCCCTGCACGTTTTGTTCGGTGAGTTTCAAAAATGCCATGTCGGTTTCCTTTGCGGAGAATGGGAAAAATCGGGGTTTATTATGCGCGAAGAGCGGTTTGGGGTAAAGCCGCTGCGGTTGCGGGCTTGATTTGCGTCATGATTACAGGGGGTTACATGAAAAGGCCGTCTGAAAATACCTGATTCCGTCATGCTCGGGCTTGACCCGAGCATCTCATTGTTTTGTTCAAAACGAAATAGCAGATACTCGGGTCAAACCCGAGTATGATGGCAGTTGGATATTTCAGGCCGTCTGAAAAGGCGGCGGGCCGTGCGCGGCGGTTATCTCAAGCCGAAAAACGCCAGCACGCTGTTGCCCCAATGCTCGAAATAATAGAGAAACAGCGCATAGCTTTCCTGCAATAAAAACTTGGTTTTTTTGCGCGATTCGCTGTAACGGGTGGTGGGCGTGCCTGAGGTGTAGGCGTTTAAATCCAAATCTTTGGCAATGGCGGCGGCGCGGGCGGTGTGGTAGGGGTCGCTGACGATGATGATGGTGCCGATGCCGTTGGTGCGCAGCAGCGGGCGCACGTTATACAGGTTTTCATAGGTGTTGCGCGATTTGTTTTCAAACAGAATGTCGCGCGCGGGCACGCCTTGTTTGATGGCGTAGCGGCGGCCGACTTCGGCTTCGGTCATAAAGCCTTTTTTTGGAGTGCCGCCGGTGAACACCAGTTTTTCCACGCGGCCGCTCTGGTAGAGGGCGATACCGTGGTTGATGCGCTCTTGAAACACGGGCGAGGGGCGTTTGTCCCACGCGGCTGCGCCCAACACCACGGCGGCATCGGCGTGCACATAGGTGGGCAGGGTTTGGTTGCCGGTGCGGTAAACCGACCACACGCAGCAGGCGAATGCAAACGCCACCAGCAGCAGGCTTAAAACCAAGCCGTGCAGAAAGTGGTAGCGTAGGCCGTTGCGGCTGCGTAGGGCGGGTGTGTGCATAGTTTCCGGTTGGTTAAAGCGTGTTTTTTCAGACGGCCTTTGCGTTTCAAACGGCAGGCCGTCTGAAAGGGTGTTTTTTTACAGCAATGCTTCGATGTTTTCCAGCGGCCTGCCCACCGCCGCTTTATCGCCCGCCACCACAATCGGCCGCTCTAAAAGCGCGGGGTGTCCGGCGATGGCTTTGAGCAGATCGTCGTTGCCTAAAGCGGGGTTGTCCAACCCCAGTTCGCGGTAGAGCGCATCTTTCACGCGCATCATAGTGCGGGGCGAATCGGCGCCGAGCTTGGCGAAAATGCTTTGCAGCTCTTCAAACGAAGGCGGGGTGTCGAGATAGTTCACCACTTCGGCATCGATGCCGCGCACGTTCAGCAGCGAAAGGGCGGCGCGGGATTTGCTGCAACGGTTGTTATGATAGAGTGTAACGGTTTTCGGCATGGCGGTTCCTTAACATTTGAACGGTTTTTCTGATTGTAAACCAATCTTTACGCGTTGTTCCAGCCGCATTTTGAGTGAAATCATAAAGTTGGCAGGAAAAAGCAAATAGGCCGTCTGAAAGGTTACAATGCTGCCGAAATGGTTTTGAAAACGGAAAATATGATGAAGATTTTATCTGCCCTGTTACTGGCCGCCGTGTGCGGCTCCGCCGCCGCCGCAGAACTGCAAAGCTGGGACGGCAGCGCGCCGCAGCACACCGCGTCGCTCAAAGCGCCCTTGCGCATCATCAATCTGTGGGCAACCTGGTGCGCGCCCTGCCGCAAAGAAATGCCGGCCATGTCGGCATGGTATCAAAAACAGAAAAAAGGCAGCGTGGATATGGTGGGCATCGCGCTCGACAGCCGCGAAAACATCGCCAAATTCCTCAAACAAACGCCGGTGGCCTACCCTGTTTGGCGCTACACCGGCAACGACAGCCGCAGCTTTATGAAAAGTTTGGGCAATACCGTGGGCGGCCTGCCCTTTACGGTGGTGGAAGCACCGAAATGCGCTTATAAACAAACGGTTTTGGGTGAAGTTACGGCGGCAAAGCTCGATCAGGCGTTGGCCAAGGCGCGGGCGAAATGCGGTTATAGTTAAACTATAGTGGCTTAAATTCAGAATAGGACAAGGCGCCGAGCCGAAGACAGTACAGATAGTACGGAACCGATTCTGTTGCCGCTTCAGCGGCTTACAAAATCGTTCTCTTTGAGCTAAGGCGAGGCAACGCTGTACGTGTTGAATTTAAGCTACTATACTTGTTTAGTAACAGTTTCGTCATACTCGGGCTTGACCCGAGTATCTTTTTGGGTTTCAGAAATTTTTAGGAAACGGCATCAACCCGACAATAACCCCTGCCCGAAAAACCCGCCTTTTTCCGCGCCGGGCAAAACGAAGAAATAGCCGCCGCCGAACGGGCTGATGTATTCTTCGAGCGGCTCGAAATCCAGCAGCTTCTGCACGAAGATAAAGCCGTCGGATAGGTTGGCCTGATAGCAGATAAACACCAGCCCCACATCCAACTGGCCGTTTTTGGCCAGGCCGCGCGAGTAGTTGAAAGGCCGTCTGAAAAGCCGGTGTTTTTTCAGAAATTCGGGATCGCGCGGGTTGGCCAGGCGCATATGGCTGTCTTTGGGGATGGTTTTGCCTTCGGGGTCGCGCGTGTAATCGGGCGTGTCGTGCTCTTTTTTCATGCCCAAAGGCGCGCCGCTGTATTTTTCGCGCCCGAAAATAGCTTCCTGCTCTTGCAGCGGGGTTCTGTCCCAAAACTCAACGAAATGGCGGATCAGGCGCACGGCCTGATAGCTGCCGTTTTTCGCCCAAGCGGGTTCGTCGAGGCTGTTGGCGGCCACGCCCGTCCACAACACCTCATCGGCAATTTTAGGGTCTTGCACGTTCGGGTTGGCGCTGCCGTCGCGAAAGCCGAACAGGTTACGCGCGGCGGTGCCCGGCTCGGTTTTGGGCAGAAAGCCGTCGATGCTCCAGCGGGTGGTGAGCAGTTGGGCGGTGTTTTTAATGATGTCGCGCAGGGCGTTTTGGCAGGTTTCGGGGGTGAAGGCGCAGATTTGCACGCTGATGTCGCCGTCGCACCATTCGGGCTGGAGGCGGTCGTTGGGGAATTTTTTCAGTTCCTGCAAATGTTTGGGCTTTTTGCCGGCCAGGCCGAAGCGTTGGTCGAACAGGCTTGCGCCCACGCCGAGGGTGATGGTGAGGCCGTCGGGTCGGACGGTTTTGCCGAGTATGCCGCTGCCGGCGGGCGGCAGTTTGGCGTCGCCGTCGTTCAATTCGCCGCCTTGGGTGAGAAATTCGATGCGCGAGGTGAGGATGCGGAACAGATGCTCAAGCTCTTTGGCGTTTTTCACCGCAGCATCAAAGGCGGCCATGATGCCGAACTGCTGGTGCGAGGTGGTGATGCCCGCCTGATGCGTGCCGTAGCAGGGGTAGCTTTGTGCGGAATGCTGCTGTTGCGCGGTTTCCTGTTTGGTTTTGCCCTGTTTTTCGCCCCACACGAATCCGCCTGCGGCGGCAATGCCGGCTGCGCCTGCGGCGGCGGTTTTCAACAGGGTGCGTTTTCCGGGTTGGGCGGGCGGTTGGTTGTTCGGCATGGTTTTTCCTTGTCGGGCGGCCGCATAGGGTTTCAGACGGCCTTATTTTGATTCACTATATTGTTTTTCAAACAGCAGGTGCACGGTTTCGCGCCGCACCAAGCCGTTGCTTTTGCTTACCGCCCAATCGCTGCGGCGGGTTTCGGCTACGGCGTTAAGCGGCAGCGGGGCGGCAAAGGCACGGATATCGGCGGCGTTATAGAGAAAAAAGCCGTAGGCGGCAAACGGCAGCGTTTCCATAAAGGCTTTTTCGCAGAAACTCAGGCACATTCTGCCGCCGCATTTCAGCACGCGGGCGCATTCGGCCAACATTTCGGCGGGATCGGGCCAAAAGTAAACGGTGTTGACGCTGAACAGCATATCGAAACGGCCGTCTGAAAAAGGCAGTTTGCCGCCGCCGTACAGGCAGTATTGCGCCAAACCTGCTTCGATAAATGCTTGGTTAAACCCGCAGGCTTCGCGGTACATGGCCTCGGAAACCTCCAAACCGGTGTAGCGAAGATTTTCGTTTTGCGACAATATCCAGCCTAACAGGCCGCCGTTGCCGCAACCGATTTCCAGCAGGCAGCTGCCCGCGCGGATTTGCAAGGTTTCGAGGCAGGCCGAAATTTGTGCGAGATTGCGCAGGTTCATCATCTGCCCGAAAGCCGCGGCCTCCCTGCCGTGCGGGCAGCGCAGTTGGGCAGCGGTTTGTTCGGGCTTTAAATCCATGGCGCAGATTGATCTCTGTTTCAGACGGCCTCAAGCTGCTTTAAAGGCCGTCTGAAAAGGTTGAATCAAACAAAAATCAGTTCAAACCCAAAGTGCCGCGCAGTTGTGCCAAATCTTCGGCCAGGGCGTTAATCGGGGCTTGCAGGGTTTTGCGGTCGGCTTCGCTGAGTTTGTCGTAGGTTTCAAAGCCGTTGGCGGTTTTGTATTTCGCCAGAATTTCATTGATTTGCTTGAAGTTGGCGTCGGTTTTATCAAGCAGCGCCTGGTTTTTCTCGGCAATCAGCGGGCGGAACAGCTCGACGATTTTTTGCGAGCCGTCAACGTTGGCTTGGAAGTCGCTCAAATCGGTGTGGCTGTAACGGTCTTCTTCGCCGCTGATTTTGGTGGCAGCCACTTCTTCCATCAATACGGCGGCACCGCCCACAACCTTGCTCGGCGGGAAGGTGAGCGCGTCGATTTCGGCTTGCAGTTTTTTCACGTCGGCTTCGAGTTTGCCGGCCACTTCTTTCACGCCGTCGGTGGATTTTTCAACCCACAAGGCGTGTTCGATGCGGTGGAAACCGGTGAATTCGGGGTCTTTCGGGCCTTGTTTGTAGTCGTCTTCACGCGCATCGATGGCGGGATCGAGTTCGTTGAACAATTCGGCAATCGGCTCGATGCGCTCGTAGTGGGTGCGGGTGTCGGCAAACAGGGATTTGGCTTTTTCCACCTCGCCCGCTTTCACGGCGGCAACGAAAGCGGTGGTTTTGGCAACCAACTCTTTGGCTTCGGCCTGAACATAGGTTTTATAGTCGGCCAGCGGCTGGGCGAGTTTGGTCAAATCGGCTTCGCCGCCCGCCTGCTTGAAGCCGCTGTCGGTTACGGTGAGCTTGCCGCGCGGGTTGTTCAAGAGGCCGCAGGTCATGGCGTATTCGCCGGGCAGGAGGGTAACGGTCATTTTATCGCCGAGGCCGGGGGCGATGTTTTCACGTTCGTCCACCACCATCACGCCTTTCAGAATTTCCCATTCCAGTTTGCGGCCGCTGTTGTTTTTGATGTTGAACACCACTTTGCCGCTGGGCACGCTCAATTCCATCGGTTCGCAGGCGGCATCGTTCACGGCCACATTCACCGAGCCGTCGGCATTGACGGCGGGCGCGGCCGATGAGCCGGACGCAGCGGCGGTTTGCTCGGCTTCGGGCGGCTGGCAGCCTGCCAAAGCGAACGCCAGCAGCACGGATAAAGCAAGAATGTTTTGTTGTTTCATATCGATACCTCTTTTCTGTTGAAAGGAATTATTTTGATTCACTATTGGGAAACCGCCGGTTTGCCGTCGCGCAGAAACCAATACATCACGGGAACCAGATACAGCAGCCACACCAGCACTTCGCCCTGCGTAGGGTGGTCGGTGTAGCCGAAAAAGCCGCCGAGCAGCACGCCCAGCGGGCTGTCTTCATGCAGGATATGGGAAATGTCGAACACGATGGTTTGCAGGTGGTTCCACACGCCCGCTTCGTGCAGCGTACGCAGCGAACCGGCCAGCAGCCCTGCGGCCACCACAATCAGAAACGCGCCGGTGATGCGGAAAAACTTGGCCAGATTCAGGCGCATACCGCCGCGGTAAACCAGCGCGCCGACGGCAACGGCAGCCAGCAGGCCCGCCACCGCGCCGGCGGGCATACGCCACGAGGGGCTTTGCTGGAACACGGCCAAAAGAAAAAACACGCTCTCCAAACCTTCGCGCGCCACCGCCAGAAACGCCATACCCACCAGCGCCCAGCCGCTGCCGCCTTTGTTCAGAGCCGTCTGAACCGAATCTTCAAGTTGCCGCTTCATCGAACGGGCGGCTTTTTTCATCCACAGCACCATATAGGTGAGCATGGCCACCGCCACCAAGCCGATAACGCCCACCACAAATTCCTGCTGCTTTTGTGGAATTTCGCCGGTGGCGGTGTGGATGGCAAAGCCCAAGCCCAAGCACATCAGGGCGGCGGCAACCACGCCGAGCCACACTTTCGGCATCAGGTGGCTGTTGCCCGACTGGTGCAGGAAACCCGCCACAATGCCCACAATCAGCGCGGCTTCGATGCCTTCGCGCAACATAATCAGAAAAGCGATAAACATAGGCTTAACATATTCTTGCCGATAGATATTTTTAAGTTATATTCCTGTTTTAATTTTAATGCAAATAGTTTTTATTTTCTAAAATTTATTGAATAATTAAAAAGATTAAAGGCTGTCTGAAACTATTTCAGACGGCCTTTAATCTTAGATTGGCGGATTTGTGTTGTTCGGATTCGGATTGAAACCGGCGTTAAAACGCAGTTTCCGAAAGGAAACAAGTTTCTGTGAAGCTAAAACGGAGGGGGGGTTAATCAGCGTTTTTTCTGACCGGTGTTTTTGCTGCCTTTGGGCTTTTTATCAGCGGCGGCCAGGCGGGCGGCAACGAATTCGACCATTAAGTCTTTCTTTTCCCAAAAAAACGTTTGCATTTTTTCGAGCGAGTAGATTTTGCGCACCATGGCGGGCAGGCCGTTGTGGATAATCGCGGCTACGTCGCGGTTGAGCGTTTCATTGTCCATCGCGGTTTTCAAATCGGTGTTTTGGCCGTCGAGATAGGCTTGCAGCTCTTTTTTCACGCCGCCGTGGATTTCGAATTGTTTGATCATTTGGGTTTTCCTTTCCGTAAAATGCGGCGCCATTTTAGCAAAAATAATGGCTTTTTAAACAAATCTTAACTATTTGGCCAGTTTTTGGGGCTACAATATGTCGGTTATTTTCCAAAGGCCGTCTGAAATGTATTTGTGGTTCAAACTGCTGCATGTGTTTTTCATTATTTCGTGGTTTGCCGGGCTGTTTTACCTGCCGCGCATTTATGTGAACCTCGCCCAAGTCGAGGCGGGCAACCGTGGCGAATATCTGCGCCTGTTGGGCATGGCCGAGCGTTTGTTTAAGTTTATGACGCCGCTGGGCATCGGCGCGGTGCTGACGGGCTTTGTGATTCCGTTTGTTACCGGCTGGTGGGGCATGGGCTGGGTGCACACCAAAGTAACGTTGGGCGTGGTGCTGTTGGGCTACCATTTCTATTGCTACCGCCTGCTGCTTGATTTTCAGGACAACCGCAACCGCTATTCACACAAATGGTTTCGCGTGTTTAACGAAATCCCCGTGGTGATTATGATAGCTGCTTTGTATCTTGTTGTATTCAAACCGTTTTAAAGGCCGTCTGAAAAACATGACTATCGAAATCGAACGCCGTTTCCTTTTAAAAAACGACAGTTGGCGCGCGCTGGCGGGCGAGCCGGAAACCATGCGGCAGGGTTATTTGAGCGTGGAAAAAGAGCGCACCATACGCGTGCGCATTATCGGCAACCGCGCATGGCTCACGCTCAAAGGCTATATTTCGGATGTTGCCCGCAGCGAGTTTGAATATGAAATCCCGCTGCCGCACGCCGAAACGATGATGCAGACCATGTGTCCGTTTAAGCTTGAAAAGCGGCGTTATAAAATCGATTATCAGGGCTTTGTGTTTGAAATCGACGAATACTTCGGCGAAAACGCGCCGTTAATCGTGGCTGAGCTGGAACTGCCGAGCGAAGATGCGGCGTTTGCCGAGCCGGAATGGCTGGGCGAGGAAATCACATGTAACGGCAGGTTTACCAATGCTTATTTGAGCAAACATCCGTATTCGGAATGGGATAAGCGTTAGGGTGTGCCGGTATGTAAAGCCGGCTGAAAAACAAGGCCGTCTGAAAAGTTTTCAGACGGCCTCGGTTTAATGCTGTGCGTAATTACGGCTGAGCGGCAGCGGGGTCTTGCGGCAGCGGTGCTACCGGTGTGCCTTCGGCAGGTGCGGGAGCCGGTGCGGGCGCGCCGGCCGGTGCAGCCATCGGATCAACGGGAGCGGGTGCCGGCGCAGCGGGGGCAGCCGGTGCGGGGGTTACGCTATCGGCCACATAAACAAATTTCGTGCGGTCGTCTTTTTTGGCAGACAATTTCACGCCTTGGTATTGTACTTCCTGCAAGCCGGGGAACGCGCCCTGCTCGCCGCCGGTTTGCGGCATATTTTCGGCAGAGGCAAAAGAAGCGGCGGCAGCGGCCAGTGCGGCGAAAGTTAAAGCGGTTTTTTTCATCATTCATCCTTTCGGTTCGGTTTATCTGTTCATAAGCCATAATTTGACGGCGGGCCAGTGCGAGAGTTTTTCGGCATACGGTTAAGGGCGGGTTAATAAATAACAGATTAACGAAATAAAACCGCCGCTTTGAGAAATTGTGTAAAAATATGACGTTAAATGCGGGAATGTGTGAACAAACCCGAGAGGCCGTTTGGCCGTTTATAAGGCCGTCTGAAAAACCGTGCCCCGCCCTGCCCGCTTTTTGAACCGGATATACCGCACCCGCCGTATAATCCGCCTTCCAACCCCATGCGAAAGCTTTCAGAATGACCACCCAGCCCGACAAATTCAATGCGCTTTTTTTCTCGGTATTTTTTCTGTTTGCCGGTTTCGGCCTGTTTCTCAACTCGGCGGGCGTGGAGCTTTCGCAAATGGGTGTGAACAACACCGCCATCGGTGTGTTGAACGCCGCTTTCTTCGTGGGTGCGGCGTTAAGCGCGGTGGCCGCGCACCGCGTGGTGTCGGGCGTGGGGCATATCCGCAGTTTCAGCGTGTTCGGCGCGGTGTTCGCCATTGCGGCACTGGGGCATTTGATGACCGACAATCTGTGGGTATGGGGTGTGTTGCGGGTGGTGCTGGGTTTCTGCTATTACAGCCTGCTGATGATTGTGGAAAGCTGGTTTGCCGAACGCAGCACCGCAGCGGCGCGGGCGAAGGTGCTGGCGTTGTATAACGTGGTGTATTACATCTCGTTTACCGCCGGTATCGCGCTGTTGAGCTTCAAACTTTCCAGCAACGAGATTTTCACGGTGTCGGCAATGATGGTGATGGCGGCCATGCTGCCGGTGGCCCTCACGCGGCTGCATGCGCCCGAGCTGCCGCCGCGCCAGCGCATCAGCCTGCCGCGCCTGTTTGCCATTGCTCCGTTGGCGCTGGTGGGCAGTTTTACCGCAGGTTTGCTGATGAACGGCTTTTTCACGATGGCTTCGGTGTTTCTGCTCAAACAGGGCTTCGATGTGCGGCAGATTTCGTTTTATCTGATGACGGCGATGGTGATGGGTTTCGCCGCGCAGCTGCCGGTGGCGAAACTTTCCGACCGCTACGGCCGCCGCGCCGCCATTTTGGCCTGTTCGCTGGTGTCTGCCGCAGGTGCGGCGGCGGGCATCGGGCTGATGCTGGCGGGCATCACTGCCGTGTGGGCGCAATATGCGGTGGCGTTTATGTTCGGCATCGGCCTGTTTACGCTTTATGCTTTGAGTGTGGCGCGTGCCAACGACCAATTGCCCAACGAAATGAGCACGGTTGAAGTGAGCCGCAGTCTGCTGTTCAGCTACGGCATGGGTTCGATGCTGGCGCCGATATTGCTGGGTTTGGTGATGGACCAGGCCGAACGCTATGGTTTTTATGCCTATTTCGTTGTGTTTGCCGCGCTGCTGGCGGTGTTTGCCAAACGGCAGCAGGCGGTGCCGGAAGACAAGCGCAGTATGCACGTGAACATGCCCGCCGCCGCCGGCCCCGTGATCGCCGATCTCGACCCGCGCAACGACAGCGGCGTGCTCAAGCCGTTCGACGAGGCCGAAGCGCAAGCCTATGCCGAAGAGCTGGCGCGCGAAGCACAGGCGGACGCGCCGCCGCCGGAGCAGGATATGCGCAATCCGGCCGGTTAGGTCGGGGGGTTTTAGAAATACTTTGAGGCCGTCTGAAATATCCAACCGCCGTCATACTCGGGCTAGACCCGAGTATCCTTTATTTTTTGAAACAATAAGATACTCGAGCCAAACCCGGATATGAGGCAGAAGTTTAAAATGCCGGTATGACTTGCAAAATACTTTGAGGCCGTCTGAAAACTTTCAGACGGCCTCAAGCTTTGCAAAAGTTGCGGTTTGTTTGAACCGCACACCGGTTATTCGTAAACCTTCAGCAGTTCCACTTCAAACACCAAAGTGGCGTTGGGCGGAATCACGCCGCCGGCGCCGCGCGCGCCGTAGCCCATTTCGGGCGGAATGGTCAGCTTGCGTTTGCCGCCTTCTTTCATGCCGCCGAAACCTTCGTCCCAGCCCGCAATCACTTGGCCCACGCCCAATGTGATGGTGAGCGGTTGGCGGCGGTCGAGGCTGGAATCGAATTTGGTGCCGTCTTCCAGCCAGCCGGTGTAGTGCACGGTGATTTCTTTGCCTTTCACGGCTTCTTTGCCGTGGCCGGTTTCAATGTCTTCAATAATCAGGCTCATGATTGTGCTTTCTATAATCGGATTGGGGCGGCAAGCATAACATAAAAACGGGTGTCAGTTGCCCACGCATTGGTGCAGCGGAAAGCGGCTTTTGCCGGCGCGGAGGTTTTTCTTTTTTTCGTAGCGGTTCCACGCTTTTTCGTGAAAATAAAACACAAACGTGTTGGCCAGCGGTTCGATTAACGCCACCGCGCCCGAAATGCCGATGCTGCCGGTTAAGGCGTAGGCTACGCCGAATGCCACGCCGAAGTGTAGAATGGCGAAAGTGATGGTTTTCAACATGGTGGGTTCCTTTAAGAGCCTAATAAGAGGCCGTCTGAAATGATATTGATTAGCATCATAGCGGGGCGGCGGCGGTTAAGAAATTTGATTCTGCCAATATTTTATTAGCTAAATTTTATCGAATTAAAAATTTCAATAGCAAAGGATAATTATGGAAACGCTGAAAATCGTTGCGCTCGACCGCGACACGCTGGCGGACAAACCGTTTGGCTTTGATTTCAAACACGAATTGGCCGAATACGGCAACACCGAGCCGCAAAATACGGCGGAACGCCTTCAAGGCGCGCAGGTTGTGATTACCAACAAAGTGGTGATTGATGCCGGGCACATCGCCGCCAACCCGCAATTGAAACTGATTGCGGTGGCGGCCACAGGCGTAAACAACGTTGATGTGGCGGCGGCCAAAGCAGCGGGCGTGGCGGTGTGCAATATCCGTGCCTACGGCAACGATTCGGTGGCCGAACACGCATTTATGCTGATGATTGCCCTGATGCGCAACCTGCCCGCCTACCAGCGTGATATTGCCGCCGGCGTGTGGGAGCAGTCGCCGTTTTTCTGCCATTTCGGCGCGCCCATGCGCGATTTGAACGGCAAAACGCTGGTGATTTTCGGACGCGGCGGCATCGGCGCCACGCTGGCCGGTTATGCCCGCGCATTCGGTATGGAAGTGTTGTTCGGCGAACACAAACACGCTAACGGCGTGCGCGAAGGATATGTGGCGTTTGACGAAGCCATCCGCCGCGCCGACGTTATTTCGCTGCACTGCCCGCTCACGGAGCAAACCGCAGGCATGATAGGAGAGGCAGAGCTGCAACAGATGAAGCCCGGCGCGGTTTTGGTGAACTGCGCGCGCGGCGGTTTGGTGGACGAACACGCGCTGGTGGCTGCGTTGAAATACGGCACGCTGGGCGGGGCGGGCTTCGACGTGCTTACCGAAGAGCCGCCGCGCAACAGCAACCCGCTGCTCAAAGCGCGCCTGCCCAACCTGATTGTTACGCCGCATATGGCCTGGGGCAGCACCGAAGCCCGCTACCGCCTGTTTGATATGTTGGTGGAAAACATCAACCGTTTCGCGGCGGGAGATCCGCAGAATCTGGTTTGAAATACGGCTTGCCGGGCGTGTTGCACAAGCGGGATATAGTGTGATGCCGTCTGAAAAGCATACGGGTTAATATAGTGAAATCACTAAAAAACAGTACGGCGTTGGCCTGCCTTGCCGTACTATCTGTACTGTCTGCGGCAGGCCGCCTTGTACTGGTCTTTTATTAATTCCACTATAAAACGCGGCCGGTAAATAATCAAAATCGAAATAAACAATTTGTTTATTGTAATAGACAGAATAAAATATACCGTTTATCATTATTTGAAACCGTTTATATTCATTTTGATTATTTTACAACGATAATAAAGGGAGACACCGTGGCCGGTTCATATTCATTCTACCGCTGCGCCGTTTTAGCCACTTCCAGCAGCACGCTTGACAGCATACTCGACCGTAACAGCCCGATTCATATGCTGCGCCTGAACGTTCAGATGGGCGGGGAAACCTATGCCGAAGGCTTGGATTTGAAAGCCGAAGAATTTTACGAGCGGATGCGCAGCCATCCCGAAGAAAAAATCACCACTTCTCCGCCCGATGCGCAAAGTTTGCTCGATACTTTCCAATATTTGAAATCACAGGGTTATGAAGAAGCCATCGTTACTACCATCAGCGGCAAATTGAGTGAAAGTGCCGCCGTTATCCGCAAGGCGGCGGAGGCAATGGAAGGCAAGCTGAAGATTCATGTGGTCGACACCGGCACCACCTGTATGCCCGAAGGCTTCTTCGCTCTTGAAGCCGTGCGCCTGCTCAAAGCGGGCAAAACGGCCGAAGAAGTGGTGGATTATCTCGAAAGGCTGAAACCGCGCTGCGAAATCCTGTTCGGCGTGCATTCGCTCACGCAGCTCACCAAAACCGGTGGCCTGCTGCGCATGGGCGCGGCGTTTAACGATTGGCTGGGTTTGAAAACCGTTTTGCGCTTCAACCACAAAGGCACGTCGCATCTGGCCAGCGTGCAGGACGACGAACAATTGATAGAGCGCCTGATCGAAGCCATTATCGTGATGACGGCCGACAAAAATCCCGCGCATTTGGTGATGTCGGGCGGCTATTGCGGCGATTACCAACTCTATCAGCGTTTTGCCCGCAAGCTGCACGCCAAAACCGGCCTGCACTTGGAGCACGGCATACCCGTTTCCCCCGTGGTCGGCGCTTATTTGGGCTTAAATGCCGTGGGTGTGGGCATTGTGGAGCGTTTGCCAGAATAAATGGGAAAACGGCGGCAAGCCCGGGTATCGTGAGGTTTTAAGTTATATTTGGCGATGGTTTTATCAAACTAACTCAGGCCGTCTGAATATTTTTTCAGACGGCCTGAGTTAGTTGCAAGCTTTAAAAAAACCACTAGAAATTTATGTTCCGTCATGCTCGGGCTTGACCCGAGTATCTTTTTGTTTCAAAAGAAATAATAGATACTTAAAGCCAGAATGTGACGACAACGGCATACGGATGTTTTAAGTTGCAACCGAGCTTTGCACCAGCCTTATGCGGCTTATTTAATCACCCCGCAGGCCATGCGTCCGCCGCCGCCGCCCAATGCGGCGGGTTGGTCGCTGTAATTATCGCCGCCGGCGTGAATCATCAGCGAGTGTCCGCGCAGGCTGTTGATGTTTTTGATGCGCGGCGCAACCACAGGTTGGATATGGCCGTTTTCGGCCACGGCCAATGCGGGCAGATCGCCTAAGTGTCCGCCGTCATCCCACGGGCCTTTGTGGGCGCCGGTTTTTTTCGGATCCCAGTGTCCGCCGGCGGCCATGCCGGCCGTTAGTTTGCCGTTGTTTTCGGCCGGGGCGCAACTGGGTTTTTCGTGAACGTGAAAACCGTAGATTCCGGCTTTCAAGCCTTGCAGTTTGGGGGTGAACACCGCGCCGTATTTGCTTTGGCTGATGCGGATTTCACCGATCGGGGTGTTGCCTTTTTCAATATCGAGTTGCGACACGGGTACAACGATGTCGGCTTGGGCGTAGGCGCCGAAAGAAGCGGCGCAAAGTAAAGCGGCGAGCAGTTTTTTCATGGGATTCTCCTTATCGGTTGGGGTAGCGGGCCGGTTTCATAAAAAAAACGGATCGGTGCAGGCTTGTGATGCACGGTATCGGTTTAGACGGGCCGAGGCGGTAAAACTTACGGCCCGGTTTGTTGACCAGGGCGGGAAGCGGTGTTTTGCAGATGTTCCGCCTTAATTGTATTCAGACGGCCTGATGCAGTTAAAGTTCAAACGAATCAATTCGTTGTCAATTTATTCCGCCCCGCGCTTTTCTACCGCCAGCACCACGGCTTTGTTGCCGTTGATTTGAAACTTTACGCAGTAGGCCGAAATATCCATCGCATACACCCGCTCGGGAATATCCTGATAGGCGGGGCGCGGGTCTTGGGCGATGCTTTGGCCGATTAAGTCGCGCTCGGCTTGGGTGAGATACTCTGTGCCGCAGCCGGGCTGCCAGCTTACGGATAATTCTTCGGGTTTGGCGGCGGCGAAACCGCCTGCGGCATCGGGCTTGGCTTCCACAAACGGAATATAGGGTTTGATATCGACAACGGGCGTGCCGTCGAGCAGGTCGGCGCCGCTGCAATACAGGCGCACGGGTCGGGCGGTTTCGATGTGCTCGAGCTTCAGCAGCGACAGGCCGAGATGGTTGGGCCGGTGCGGGCTGCGGGTGGCAAACACGCCCATTTTCTGTTTACCGCCCAAGCGCGGCGGCCGCACCAGCGGCGACCAGCCTTCGTTTAAAACGTCGTGGAAAATAAAACAGATCCACACATAATCGAAATTTTCCAACCCGCGCACGCTGTCGGCGGAAAAAGCCGGTTCAAGCTCAATGCACACTTCGGCGGCGGGCACGAGGCCGGGCTGGCGGGCAACGCCGAATTTCTGCTTGTAGGGGGAATGCACGGTGGCGATGGGGGTGATGGTGTGTTGCATAAGGCCGTCTGAAAAGCCGTTGGAAAGGCGCATCATAACACCGTTATCGGTTTCAGACGGCCTTTGCTATAATGGCGGCTGCTGAAAACCGAGAGCCTGTTTTATGATAGTGTCGATAGACGTTGATGCCCAGAAAACCTTTTCGCCGTTATGCCCGAACGAGCTGCCGGTGGTTGAAGGCGATACGATTGTGGCGGAGCTGAACGCGCAGGCTGCATTGGCGGATTTGCGGGTGATGACAAAAGACGCGCATAGCCCCGCAGCCAAATGGCTGGTGGCGGATGCGGCCGATATGCTCAAGCCCACCGGCCTGCCCGAAGCCGATGTTACTTGGGTTTCCCACGCAATTGTGGGCAGCAGGGGCTACGAACTGCTCGACGGCCTGCCGTCGGCCAAAGAATACGATTATTGCGTATGGAAAGGCGTCGATCCCGAGTTCCACCCTTACGGCGCCTGTTTTCACGATATCGGCGAAAAGCTCAGCACGGGGCTGCTCGAATGGTTGCGCAGCAAAGGGGCCAAAGTTATCATTGTGGGCGGATTGGCTACAGATTATTGTGTAAAAACAACGGTTTTGCAGCTTTTGAAAAGCGGCAGCTGGAAAGTGGTCGTGAATGCGGCAGCGTGCCGGGGCATCGCGCCCGAAACCGTGGAAACGGCATGGAACGAAATGATAGATGCCGGCGCGTTGGTGTTGGAAAACGCTGATGCAATTTCAGATTATATTAAAAATCAATAGGTTGATATTGTTTCACGTGAAACATAGCGGTTATTGACGGATTTGGCGCAATGAAAATACTGTTGGTAAGGCTCTCGAGCATGGGCGATTTAATCCACACGCTGCCTGCGGTGAGCGATTTATCGCGTATGCGCCCTGATGTGGAGCTGCATTGGTTGAGCGAAGCGGGTTTTGCCGACATCGCCCGCCTGCATCCGTTTGTGAAAGAAGTGCATGCGATGCGCTGGCGGCAATGGCGCAAACAATTGAACCGGGCGGAAACATGGCGCGAAATAGGCCGTCTGAAAAACGTTTTGCAACGGCAGCAATTCGATTTTGTGTTAGACAGCCAAGGGTTGATGAAGAGCGCGCTGTTTGCGAAAACTGCCAATGCGCCCGTGAAAGGCTTGGATTTCAACAGCGCACGCGAACGCTGGGCGGCGCTAACCTATAACCAAACTTATGCCGTGCCTAAGGGCAGAAACGCCGTTTGGCGCAACCGTGCTTTGTTTGCACAGGCGTTCGGCTACGAAAAGCCCGCCGAGCAGCGTTTCGGTTTGGCGGTGCCGCCGGAAGGCCGTTTGAACAATCTGCCAGAGCATTATTACGTTGCCCTGCACGCCACCAGCCGCGACAGCAAGCTGTGGCCGCAAAACCATTGGCTTGAATTATTGCAAAAGCTGCATGACGGCAGCGGCAGCCCCGTTTACCTGCCGTGGGGCAACGAAACGGAAAAACTGCGGGCGGAAAGTATCGCCGCCAAACTGCCGTTTGCCCGCGTGTGCGACAAGCTGAACCTGTTGCAGGCCGCTTTCCTGCTCGATAATGCCGCCGGCGTGATTGGTGTGGATACCGGCCTGCTGCACCTTGCTAATGCGCTGGATACGCCTGTTGTCGGCATTTATACCGATACCGACCCGGCCAAAACCGGCGTACAGGTTTCGCCGTGGGCGGTGAATCTCGGCAATGTGGCGCAGATTCCTGATGCGGAAGATGTGTATCAGAGCTTGTTATCATGTATTCGGGCCAAATCCGAGGCCGTCTGAAAAATGAAAGCAGGGCTGCCATCATGCCGTTTTCAGACGGCCTGTGTAGTTCCCCGATATTTGCCATACATCATATAAATGCTTGAGAGCAATTACTTTAATTCGGGTATAATCCCTATTCCGTTTGGCGGTGCGAGCCGTTTTTGCAGAACGGGCGTTTTGTTTTTTCTGCAAAAACCGTTTAACCGATTACTGCCGGAAGCCCGGCTCAAGGAGAGTTTATGAAAGCACTGGTTGCCGTAAAACGAGTGGTGGATTACAACGTTAAAGTCCGCGTGAAAACCGACGGTTCGGACGTGGATATCGACAATGTCAAAATGTCGATGAATCCATTTGACGAAGTGGCCGTAGAAGAAGCCGTGCGCCTGAAAGAAGCGGGCAAGATTAGCGAAATCGTGGCCGTGTCGCTGGGCGGCAAAAAAAGCGAAGAAACCCTGCGCACCGCTTTGGCAATGGGCGCCGACCGTGCCGTTCATGTGGAAACCGATGCCAAACTGGAGCCGTTGGCGGTAGCCAAATTGTTGAAAGCCGTTGCCGACAAAGAAGCGCCGCAACTTTTATTGCTGGGCAAACAGGCCATCGACGATGATGCCAACCAAACCGCGCAAATACTGGCCGCCCTGCTCGGCGCCGCGCAAGGCACGTTTGCCTGCAAAGTGGCGCTGGAAAATAGTGAAGTGCTGGTTACCCGCGAAGTGGACGGCGGTGAAGAAACGCTGGCTTTGAAACTGCCCGCCGTAATCAGCGCCGATTTGCGTTTGAACGAGCCGCGTTTCGTAAAACTGCCCAATATTATGGCAGCCAAGAAAAAGCCACTCGAAAAAACCACGCCGGCCGATTTGGGTGTGGACATCAATCCGAAAACCAAAGTCGTGAAAGTGGCCGAGCCTAAGCCGCGCCAAGCCGGCATTAAAGTAGGCAGCGTTGCCGAGCTGGTTGAAAAATTGAAAAACGAAGCTAAAGTTATTTGAGAAGGGGCGAGACATGAGCGTTTTAATTATTGCAGAACACAATAACCAACAGTTAAACCCCGCCACCCTGCACGCCGTTACCGCCGCCGCCAAGCTCGGTGAAGTGCATATTCTGGTAGCCGGCAGCAATGCTGCCGCTGTGGTCGAATCTGCCAAGCAAATCAACGGAGTAGCTAAAGTTTTACTGGCAGACGCCCCTTATTACGGCGAAGCGCTTGCTGAAGAAATCGCACCGTTGGCAGTAAAACTGGCAGGAGATTACCGTTACATCGGCGCTACCGCTACCGCTTTCGGAAAAAACCTGCTTCCCCGCATCGCCGCCCTGATCGATGCACCGCAGATTTCCGATTTAACCGAAGTGGTTGATAATAAAACATTTGTCCGCCCGATTTATGCAGGCAATGCTTTTGAAACCGTGCAAAGCGATGCGCCGAAACTGGTGCTTACGTTCCGTGCCACTGCATTCGATGCGGCGGAAAATGGTGGTAATGCCGAAGTGCAAACCGTAGAAGCCACGCCTGCGCAAAACCTAAGCCGTTTTGTGAAACGCGAACTTACCCAGTCCGACCGCCCCGAACTTACCCAAGCCAAGGTGGTGGTGGCCGGCGGGCGCGCATTGGGCAGCGCCGAACAGTTCAATGCCCTGCTCACACCGTTGGCCGATATTTTCGGAGCCGCCATCGGCGCATCACGTGCCGCCGTCGATGCCGAATATGCCCCGAACGATGCCCAGGTGGGTCAAACCGGCAAAGTGGTCGCTCCGCAACTCTATTTTGCCATCGGCATTTCCGGTGCTATCCAGCACACCGCCGGTATGCAGGACAGCAAAGTAATCGTAGCGATAAACAAAGACCCGGACGCTCCTATTTTCAGCGTATCCGATTACGGTATTGTCGGCGATCTGTTCGACATCGTGCCGCAATTAACTGCAGCCTTGAAAAGCTGAACGTTTCACGTGAAACAATATATTCCAGATGTTATTGTAAAAGCCGAGCATCCGTTGTTAATAGATGCTCGGCTTTTATTGAAATCAAACAGTTTGGTATAAAAAATCAAGGGGCTGTCCTAGATAACTAGGGAAATTCAAATTCAGTTAGAATAATCCCTATGAGAAAAAGCCGTTTAAGCCACTACAAACAAAACAAGCTTATTGAACTATTTGTAGCAGGCGTTACAGCACGGGTAGCTGCCGAACTGGTAGG
>JBHALY010000292.1:0-8996 GCA_041827905.1 Neisseria dentiae | reverse complement strand
TGTTTATGACTTTAATCAGCTATGCGGTGATTTTTACCGGCAAAATGGAAGGCATCAAAGCCGTAGGCTCGTTTTCGGGCTTTCCGTTTGTGTTTGTGATGTATTTGTGGTTTGCCGCGCTGTGGCGGCAGCTCAACCGCGACGTGCCGCGCGTGAGAAAGGAATAAGCAGATGAAAAAAGAGATTTTCTATTGGAACCAAAGCCCGCAGGATAACGCGCTGGAAACCGTTATGCTGCTGTTGGCGGTGCTGTTTCTGTGTTATGTGGTGAAACTGGCGTTCTTCGATAAAGACGAATAACGCCGAAATAAACAAAAGGCCGTCTGAAACGTTTCAGACGGCCTTTCCATATCAAACAACTTTGCCCAACCCCAACAAACTTACTGCTTGTTTTCTTCGCTGTCCAAGAAGCTGCGCAGGCGGTCGCTGCGGGTGGGGTGGCGCAGTTTGCGCAGGGCCTTGGCTTCGATTTGGCGGATACGTTCGCGGGTAACGTCGAACTGTTTGCCCACTTCTTCGAGCGTGTGGTCGGTGTTCATGTCGATGCCGAAACGCATACGCAGCACTTTGGCCTCACGCGGGGTGAGGCTTTCGAGCACTTCTTTGGTTACTTCGTGCAGGCTCGAATACATGGCGGCTTCGGCGGGGGCGATGTTGTTCACATCTTCGATAAAGTCGCCCAGATGCGAATCGTCGTCGTCGCCGATGGGGGTTTCCATCGAAATCGGCTCTTTGGCGATTTTCATGATTTTGCGGATTTTGTCTTCCGGCATTTCCATCAGCTCGGCCAGTTTGGCGGAATCAGGCTCTTCGCCGGTTTCCTGAAGATATTGGCGCGAGATGCGGTTCATTTTGTTGATGGTTTCGATCATGTGCACCGGAATGCGGATGGTGCGCGCCTGGTCGGCAATCGAGCGGGTAATCGCCTGGCGGATCCACCATGTGGCGTAGGTTGAAAATTTGTAGCCGCGGCGGTATTCGAATTTGTCCACCGCCTTCATCAGGCCGATATTGCCTTCCTGAATCAAATCGAGAAACTGCAAACCGCGGTTGGTGTATTTTTTGGCAATCGAAATCACCAGGCGCAGGTTGGCCTGAATCATTTCCTGCTTGGCGGCGGCGGTTTCTTTTTCGCTGATTACCATGTTTTTGTTGATTTCTTTCAACTCTTCGATGGAAATCTGCGTTTCGGTTTCCATGTTGGCCAGCTCGGTTTGCTTTTCGATGATGGCATGGCGGAAACGGTCGAGCGCGTTGCCCCACACGTTGTTTTTGGCGATTTCGGCTTCCACCCATGCCAAATTGGTGATTTCGGGCAGGAAATAGCCGATGAAATAATCGCGGTCCATATGCACGCGCTCCACGCAGATGTCGCGGATTTCGCGCTCCAGGCGGCGGATGCTTTCCACACGCTCGCGCAGGCTGCTGCTCAGGCTTTCGATCTGGCGGGTGGCGAAGCGCACTTCGAGCAGTTTGGATGCGATGGCGTCGCGGTGCTCGAGATAGGCTTGGTGGCGGCTGTCGTGCTTGGCCAGGGCGGCTACCATGTTGTCGTAGTCGGCCTGAATGCGTTCAAAGTGTTCCAACACTTTCTGTTTCAGCTCTTCCAAATTGGTGGCAGCGATGGCTTCCGCGCTGCCTTCGTCTTCTTCTTCGTCGTCGCCATCGTCATCGCTATCATCGCCGTCATCGGTGTCGGCTGCGGCTGCCGGCGCGGTTTCGAGGTGGCCCAAACCGAGTTCGTTCAGCAGCACTTCGTTGGGGTCGATAATGGCTTCCACCACTTCGTCAACTTTGATTTCGTCTTCGCGGATGCGCTTGATTAATTCGAGAATCTCGGCAATCGAACCGGGGCAGGCGGAAATGGCCTGCACCATGTTTTTGAGGGCGTTTTCGATTTTTTTGGCGATGATGATTTCGTCTTCGCGGGTGAGCAGGTCAACCTGCCCCATTTCGCGCATATACATACGCACGGGGTCGGTGGTGCGGCCGAATTCGCTGTCCACGCTCGATAAGGCGGCTTCGGCTTCGGCCACGGCGTCGTCGTCGGTGATGGCGGCGGTGTTGTCGCTCATCAGCATTTCTTCGGCATCGGGCGCCTGCTCGGTTACTTGGATACCCAATCCGGCAATCATGCTGACGATGTTGTCGATCTGCTCGGCATCCGACATATCATCGGGCAGCGCGTCGTTGATTTCGGAATAGGTGATGTAGCCGCGCTCTTTGCCCATGATGATGAGCTGGCGCAACCGCGCCCGCTGCTCTTCGAGGGTCAGCGGGCGGTTGTCGTCTTGTTCTTCGTATTCGCTGTCGTGGATATCGGTGTTTTCGTTAGACATAGAATGTTCTCTGGTTAAACGGTTTAACGGGGGGTGAGGCCGTCTGAAACAATAGAAAGGGGTTCTGCGGTAGGTGCAAGACGACTCGGTTGCAGTAGTGTGTATGTGTTTTCAGACGGCCTCCGAATCGTGTTCGCAAGCCTGTTTCAAGGTTTCAATGCGCGGCGGGCGTTAATAAGGCCAGCAGCAGTTTTTTTTCGCTTTCGCTCAAACCGCCCTGCCGGTTTTTTTGTTTCAGCATTTCGATTTGGGCGTATTTTAACTCAT
The DNA here is from genome assembly GCA_041827905.1 of Neisseria dentiae. Lineage (GTDB taxonomy): Bacteria > Pseudomonadota > Gammaproteobacteria > Burkholderiales > Neisseriaceae > Neisseria > Neisseria dentiae_B. Next base: position 6,390 of record JBHALY010000292.1, on the reverse strand, counting down.
TCAGCAGCTTTTTCATGCCGAGTTTGAAACTTTCGCAATCTTCTTCGCTGCCGCTTTCCAGCTCTTCCGCACCGTGCAGCATGTTTTGGAAAATGCGGTTGACGGTGGCTTCGTGGGGGGTGCCGCGCATATGTTCCAAAATCTGCGCGCTGCCCGGCGGCTCTTTCCGGCTGTTGATCAGCTCGGCAAGGTTGGCCAGGCAGGCGAAATCGCCGCTAAGGTTCAGATATTCGGGCAGTTCTATATATGCAGCCCATGCGGGATTTATCAAGAGGCTGCGTATCTGCCGCTCTACCAGAGTGGACATCTGCGGCTGCCTAAAGGTTTCCTGCGGCAGTTTGTAACTTTTCTGCTTCACATGCTGCTTGGGTGCTTCCTGCCCCAGCAGGCGGGCGAGATTGGCGGGGTCGATGCCCACTTTGTCGCCCAATTCCTGTTTCAGCAGAAAGGATAACGCGGGCGCGGTAATCTGGGCGAGCAGCGGGGCGCTGGTTTTCACCAGCTCGGCCTTGCCTTCTTGTGTGTTCAGATTGAGGCCGTCTGAAAGGTGTTCCCAAAAATAGGCCGACAAGGGTTTGCTTTGGTTGAGCAGGGCGTCTTCAAACTGCGCTTTGCCGTAGGCGCGGATATAGCTGTCGGGATCGTGCTCTTCGGGCAGAAACAGAAAATGCAGCGTTTTGTCGTCTTTCAGTTGCGGCAGCGCGTTTTCGAGTGCGCGCCATGCGGCTTTGCGCCCTGCCCTGTCGCCGTCGAAACAGAAATAAATGCTGTCGGTTTGCCGCATCAGGATTTTCACGTGCTCGGCGGTGGTGGCGGTGCCGAGTGCGGCCACGCCGTAGCCGATGCCGAACTGCGCCAGTGCCACCACGTCCATATAGCCTTCCACCACCAGAATGCGCCCTGCTTCTTTGATGGCGGCGCGGCCTTCGTGCAGGCCGTAGAGGTTGCGGCCTTTGTCGAACAGCGGCGTTTCGGGCGAATTGAGGTATTTCGGTTCGCCTTTATCGATAACGCGGGCGCCGAAGCCGATAACCTGCCCGCGCGGGTTGCGGATCGGAAACATGATGCGGTCGCGGAAGCGGTCGTAATGTTTGCCGTCTTTTTCCACCACCATGCCGCTTTCCACCAGCGGGGTGTTGGGATACGGCTGGAACACCTGCGCCAGCGGCTGCCAGCCATCGGGCGCATAGCCCAAGCCGTAATGCTCGATGATTTCGGCGCTCAGGCCGCGTTTGTGCAGGTATTCCTGCGCGCGCGCATCCTGTTTCAGACGGCCTCTGTAAAAAGCGGCGGCGGCCTCGGTGGTTTCTTCCAGCGTTTGCTGTTTTTTCTTGCGTTCGGCGCGCTGTTCGGGGTTGTCCTGCCGGGCGTGCGTGCGCGGCACGGTCAAACCCGTGCGGTCGGCCAGATACTGCACGGCCTCGGTAAAGCTCAACCCCTGATACTCCATAATAAAACCGATGGCCGTGCCGTGCGCGCCGCAACCGAAGCAGTGGTAAAACTGCTTCTGCGGGCTCACCGAAAACGACGGCGATTTTTCTTTGTGAAACGGGCAGCAGGCCATATAGTTGGCACCGCCTTTTTTCAGCGGCACATGCTCGTCGATAATATCGACGATATCGACTTTGGCCAGCAACTCGTCTATAAATTCGCTGGGTATCATGGTTTTTTATTCGAGGCCGTCTGAAAAAAACGGCAACGGTTAGGCCGTAATCCGTTTCAGACGGCCTGGTTTGACAATCAGGCCGTCAACACCGCTTTCAACACTTTATTCACCTCACCCATATCGGCTTTGCCGGCCAGACGGGTTTTCAACACGCCCATCACTTTGCCCATATCGGCCATGCCGGCGGCACCGGTTTCGGCCACGGCGGCTTCTACGGCGGTGCGGATTTCTTCTGCCGACATCATTTGCGGCAGATAGCGTTTGAGCACTTCGGTTTCGGCGTTTTCTTTGTCGGCCAGGTCGCTGCGGCCGGCATCGGTGTAGATTTTCGCGCTGTCGTTGCGCTGTTTGACCATTTTGGTGATGATGGCCACCACTTTGGCGTCGTCGGCTTCCGTGCGTTCGTCCACTTCAAACTGTTTGACGGCGGCGTTAATCAGGCGCACGGTGGAAAGCGTTACGCTGTCTTTGGCGCGCATGGCGGTTTTCATATCTTCGGCAAGTCGGGCTTTCAGGCTCATGGTATCGCTCGGTTAAATTAAACAATCGGTATGGCTTCAATGGTGCCGTCCGGTAAAAAATCAAGTTTTCAAACGGCCTGCCGTATTAGGGCGCATATAGTGAATTCAATTAATTTTCAGTACAAGGCAGCAAGCCGCAGACAGCACAAATAGTACGGAACCGATTCTGTTGCCGCTTCAGCGGCTTACAAAATCGTTCTCTTTGAGCTAAGGCGCAGCAACGACGTAATGGAAATTAGGTGGATTCACTATAGTCAGAAGGTTTGACGTTTTTCACGCCGGTGTCTTACATCACCGGGTTTCAATTTGCAGGCTCAACAGGCGGCCATACAAAGCCAAAAACACCGCAAAGCCGAAGCCTTACGGTGTGTATTGCTTTCGTTACATCGGAAAGCGTGATGATTAGTAGAGTTTCGGGGGCAGTTGCTGGCTGCGCAGGCGTTTTTGCAGACGTTTGGCGGCAGCGGCTTTTTTGCGTTTGCGCTCAGTAGTCGGCTTTTCGTAGGCTTCGCGGGCACGCAGCTCGGTGAGCAGGCCGGTTTTTTCCACGGCGCGTTTGAAACGGCGCATGGCAACTTCAAAAGGTTCGTTTTCTTTTACACGGATAGCAGGCATTTTTTATTCCTCAATCAAAATCGGTTACAGGCCGCCGCTTTGTTTTCAGACGGCCTTAAAAATAGGTTCGGTTGTTGTATCGCAGGTTTTGCCAAACGGCAAGGCGGGATACGCGCCGTGATGTAAACATCACCTCCTAACGGCACGGCAGGCAAACGGGCTGCCGTAAAAATTACCCGCCGTATCAAACGGCGGCAGACGAATTGGCGGATTATCTTAGCAACGGCTTGGTTTGTCAAGAAAAACGGCAGGGCGGTTGACGGCGTTCCGTCGAAATATCAAGCCGGGATTTTTATCCAACTGCGGTCATACTCGGGCTTGACTTGAGCATCCCGCTTTTCTTAAAAGAAACAAAATACTCGAGTCAAGCCCGGGTATGACGAAAGTATTGCAAATAACGGAAGTGTTGCAAGTATGGATATTGCAGGCAGCGTGAAACAGATTTTCAAAAGTTTCCAGGCCGTCTGAAAGCAACCGCAGGCTTTCAGACGGCCTGAAACGTTTTTAGGGCATTCGCCCAGAAGGCTCACAGGATAATGTTTTTGCCGTAGCCCTCTAAAATTTCTTTAATTTTCAGCACGGTTTCTTTAGGCGGCGGGTGTACGCCTTTGAGTTTGTATTCGTCGCCGCACAACTCCCATTTGTGCGCGCCCAACTCGTGATACGGCAGCAGTTCCACGGTTTCCACGTTTTCCATGCCGCCGATAAATTCGCCGAGCAGGTTGGCCGAGCGTTCGTCGTCGGTGTAACCGGGCACGATCACATAGCGCACGCGCGTGGGCTGGTTGCGTTCGGCCAGATAGCGGGCGAATTTGAGGGTTTTGGTGTTGGGAATGCCCACCAGCACTTTGTGGATTTCGGGGTCGATTTGTTTCAGGTCGAGCATTACCAAATTGGTGTGGTCGAGCAGGTCGTCGAGGATTTCGTCGTAATGCAGGGCGTAGCCGTTGGTGTCGAGACAGGTGTGGATGTCGTGCTCGCGGCAGGCGGTGAACCAGTCGCGCAGAAATTCGTATTGCAGCAGCGGCTCGCCGCCGGTTGCGGTTACGCCGCCGCCGGTGGCTTTGAGATAGTGGCGGTATGACAGCACCTGCTTCATTACCTGCTCCACGGTCAGCTCTTGCGATTTGTCGGTGTGCATATCCCAAGTATCGCGGTTGTGGCAATACAGGCAGCGCATCAGGCAGCCTTGCAGAAACAGCACGAAACGCAGCCCGGGGCCGTCGACCGTGCCACATGATTCGATGGAATGCACGATGGCGGTGCCGTGGTAGCCGCGGTGGCCTTCGTGGTGTTCGTTTTCGGGTTTGATGGTGTAGGTTTGCATGGCGGTTGTCTTTTTTATAGTGGCTTAAATTTAAAATAGTACAGCGTTGCCTCGCCTTGCCGTACTACCTGTACTGTCTGCGGCTTCGTCGCCTTGTCCTATTTTAAATTTAAGCCACTATAGTTTTGTACGGGTTTATATAGTGAACAAAATAAAACGGTGTTTTTAAACAGGTTTTAGACGGCCTGCATCATCCGTGAGGCCGTCTGAAAAAATGCCGGGCTGCGAACCCGGCATTTTGATAACGAACCCTGAACCGGATTACATGCTTGCCGTAAAGGTGCGGGTAATCACGTCTTGCTGCTGCTCGCGGGTCAGCGAGTTGAAGCGCACGGCGTAGCCTGATACGCGGATGGTTAACTGCGGATATTTTTCCGGATGCTCCATCGCGTCCATCAGGGTTTCGCGGTTGAGCACGTTCACGTTCAGGTGTTGGCCGCCTTCGATTTCACCGGCTTCGTGGTGGAAATAACCGTCCATCAGGCCAGCCAGATTGCGTTCGCGGGATTGCTCGTCTTTACCCAAAGCGCCCGGCACAATCGAGAAGGTGTAGGAAATACCGTCTTTGGCGAACTCGAACGGCAGTTTGGCTACCGAGCTGAGCGAAGCCACCGCACCGTTCACATCGCGGCCGTGCATGGGGTTGGCGCCGGGGCCGAACGGTGCGCCTGCGCGGCGGCCGTCGGGGGTGTTGCCGGTTTTTTTGCCGTAAACCACGTTGGAAGTGATGGTAAGCACGGATTGGGTCGGAATCGCGTTGCGGTACATCGGGTGGGTGGCCACTTTGCGCATGAAGCGTTCTACCAAATCGCAGGCGATGTCGTCAACGCGGTCGTCGTTGTTACCGAACTGCGGATATTCGCCTTCGATTTCAAAGTCGACAGCGATATTGTTTTCATCGCGCACGGGTTTCACTTTGGCGTATTTGATGGCAGACAGTGAGTCGGCGGCTACCGACAAACCGGCGATACCGCAGGCCATGGTGCGTTTGATGTCGCGGTCGTGCAGGGCCATCAGCGCGGCTTCATACGAATATTTGTCGTGCATGTAGTGGATAATGTTCAACGCGGTAACGTATTGGGTGGCCAACCAATCCATAAAGTTGTCCATTTTTACCATTACGGTGTCGAATTCCAGCACTTCGTCGAGAATCGGCTCGGATTTGGGGCCGACCTGTTCTTTCGATTTTTCGTCCACGCCGCCGTTGATTGCGTACAGCAGGGTTTTGGCCAAGTTGGCGCGCGCGCCGAAGAACTGCATTTGTTTGCCGACCACCATCGGGCTGACACAGCAGGCAATGGCGTAGTCGTCGCTGTTGAAGTCGGGGCGCATCAAATCATCGTTTTCGTATTGGATAGACGAAGTGTCGATGGATACTTTGGCGCAGAAATGTTTGAAGCCGTCGGGCAGCTGCTCTGACCACAACACGGTAATGTTCGGCTCGGGCGACGGACCCATGTTATACAGGGTGTGCAGGAAGCGGAAGCTGTTTTTGGTTACCAGCGTGCGGCCGTCCAAGCCCATACCACCGATGGATTCGGTGGCCCAAATCGGGTCGCCCGAGAACAATTGGTCGTATTCGGGGGTGCGCAAAAAGCGTACCATACGCAGTTTCATCACCAAATGGTCGATCAATTCTTGCGCTTCAACTTCGGTTAACGTGCCGTTTTGCAGGTCGCGCTCGATGAAGATATCCAAGAAAGTGGCCACACGGCCGAACGACATGGCGGCACCGTTTTGCGATTTCACGGCAGCTAAGTAGGCAAAGTAAGTCCACTGCACGGCTTCGCGGGCGTTTTTGGCGGGGCCGGAAATATCGAAGCCGTAGCTGGCGGCCATTTCTTTCATTTGACCCAAAGCTTTGTGCTGGTCGTTGATTTCTTCACGGCGGCGGATAACTTCTTCCAAGTTTCTGCCGGCTTCCAAATCGGGTTGCAGCGAGTTGAACTGCGCCACTTTGTCGGCCATCAAACGGTCGATGCCGTACAACGCCACACGGCGGTAGTCGCCGATGATGCGGCCGCGGCCGTAAGCGTCGGGCAGGCCGGTCAGCACGCCTGATTTGCGGCAGCGGCGGATATCGGGTGTGTAAACGTCAAACACGCCCTGATTGTGGGTTTTACGGTATTTAGTGAAGATTTCGGTTACGGTGGGGTTCAGTTCTACACGGTAGATGTTGCAAGAATCCTGCACCATTTTCAGGCCGCCGAAAGGCATGATGGAGCGTTTCAGCGGTTCGTCGGTTTGCAGGCCGACGATGG
>JBHALY010000291.1:0-5221 GCA_041827905.1 Neisseria dentiae | reverse complement strand
GTTACCGGCCGCGACAGCCATTTTATCCGCGCCAAAAAACTGTTTATCAACACGCCCGAGCGCAACGGTGTGGACATCGGCCAAGTGGGCGTGGTGGAAAGCATCGACTGCTCGCTGATTAAAAGCATCATCGCTTACGGCCATATTCCCGTGGTCGCCCCCATCGGGGTGGGCCGCAACGGCGAAGCCTTCAACATCAATGCCGATTTGGTGGCGGGCAAGCTGGCCGAAGAGTTGAACGCCGAAAAACTGCTGATGATGACCAATATCACCGGCGTGCTCGACAAAAACGGCAACCTGCTCACCAACCTTACCCCGAAACGTATCGACGATTTGATTGCCGACGGCACGCTCTACGGCGGTATGCTGCCGAAAATCAGCTCGGCGGTGGAAGCGGCGGTAAACGGCGTGAAAGCCACCCACATCATCGACGGGCGCGTGCCGAATGCGCTGCTGTTGGAAATCTTCACCGATTCGGGCATCGGCTCGATGATTTTGGGTGCGGAGCGGGAAGAATAGGGTAGTTGTACTGAAAAAAAGGCCGTCTGAAAATTTTCAGGCGGCCTTTTACTTAATTTGGGAAACAGTTTGATAGGAAAGGCGGTAAATTACCGCAGGCAGGCATTCAGCCAATATTGCCGTTGCGACGGCGTGAGCAGTTTGTAGAAACGGTGTTGGATGGATAATTCGTCAACCGCAAAATCCATACCGGAAAGATAACGGTTTTCTACATAATCGCGCGCATCGTCGGCATTGAATTTGTCGCTGGAAAGGATTTTGATAATATCGCGGCGGCGGTTTTTGTTCACCCGTTCGTCTTTCCGTAAAGCTTTTTCGATGGCTTTTTTGTATTCTTTGCGGATACTGCGCAATTCGTTGGTTTGGGCATAGCTCAAACCCAACGGGCGCACATCGCAATTGGGGTGGAAATCGTCAAGGCGGGTCATCGGAGAGGCTTGGGCATAGGTTGCACCCAAAAACAGCAGATAGCCGCCGAGCGCGGCAGCTTGCAGCAGAAGGTTAAACTTTATTGTGATAAGCATATTGTTTTCCCAAATTTCAATATTCGTAAAATATTAGCGGATATGTATGTGAAGCGCGGTATAATCACAGTTAACATTCGTTAATGACAAAGAAATTTTATTTAAAATTTGTTTTGAAAACAGCATATTGTAATTACTGATATTGTAATCGGCGTGATTTGAACTTTTCAAATCAGAGGCCGTCTGAAACAAAAACACTTGAAGGAAAACCAATCGTGCAACAGTTCCGCATCGCTCCGAGTATCTTATCGGCTGATTTCGCCCGTTTGGGCGAGGAAGTTACACGCGTTATCGAAGCGGGTGCCGACCTCATCCATTTCGATGTGATGGACAATCATTATGTACCCAACCTTACTTTCGGCCCGATGGTGTGTGCCGCGCTCAAACCTTACAGCACCGTGCCGATAGACGTGCACCTGATGGTGGAGCCGGTGGATGATTTGATATTGTCGTTTGCCAAGGCCGGAGCCGACATTATCACGTTCCACCCCGAAGCAAGTCGCCATATCGACCGCAGCTTGAGCCTGATTAAAAATTCCGGCTGCCAAGCCGGGCTGGTATTGAACCCGGCCACGCCGGTTTATGTGTTGGAAAATGTGCTCGACAGGTTGGATATGGTGCTGCTGATGTCGGTTAACCCCGGTTTCGGCGGGCAGAGCTTTATTCCGCAAACGCTGGTGAAAATCCGCCAAGTACGTGATTTGCTCGATATGTATGAAGGTGAAAGCGGCAGAAAAATTGCGATCGAAGTGGACGGCGGCATTAAAACCGACAACATCGCTGCCGTTGCGGCGGCAGGCGCAGATACGTTTGTGGCCGGCTCGGCGATTTTCGGTCAGGCAGATTATAAAGCCGTTATCGATAAAATGCGGCAAGAATTAGCCTCAGCATTTTCTTGAAGGTATTGCAGATTTATTCTTTAAGAAGGCCTAAATTTGTTTGGGTATTTTGAGAGTGAGATCTTTGCAAAATACCTTAAAGGCCGTCTGAAATGCTTAAATCCCGTGATTCCCGCGTAGGCGGGAATCCAAATGGAAATATTAAAGTATCAATTAAACAAATGCTTGAATGCTAGGGGCTGTCGACATTTAACGCAACGGCGGTGTTTTGGGTCAAAATCCCCGTCTGCGGCGTTAGGTAGCGTAGCGGACTTGCGAAGCTAAAATGCTCGCAAGGTGTTCAACCTTGCTGCGCTTTTTGCCTTGCATACGCGGTTTTTTTCCTCAAAAAAACGCTTCGCCGGTCAATTGTCGACATACCCTAGGCGCCTGGATTCCCGCCTACGCGGGAATGACGGAGCAGGTTTTGTTAGTTGGCACTGAATTTTGCAAAGGTCTCAGACTTTAAAACCCTAGGGGCTGTCGACATTTAACGCAACGGCGGTGTTTTTGGTCAAAAATCCACGTCTGCGGCGTTAAAAATGCTCGCAAGGTGTTCAACCTTGCTGCGCTTTTTGCCTTGCATACGCGGTTTTTGCCTCAAAAAACGCTTCGTTGGTTAAATGTCGACAGCCCCTAGCGAATTTTGCAGAGCTTCAGGCTGTTTACATCCCGGGCACGATGGGGCGCAAACACTTACAGGCTTGGCAATTCAAGAAACAAAAAGATACCCGGATAATCCGGGTATCTTTCTTTAAGATTAAGGTTTTCTTTGCAGTGCCTGCCACAGCATGGGTTTTAAGCCTGTTTGTTCCAACGTTCGATAGATTCTTTGATCACCGCTTTGGCTTCTTCTACATCGCCCCAGTGCTCCACTTTGGTGGAGCCGGGTTTTTTCAGGGCTTTATAATTGTTGAAGTGGAACTCGATTTGCTTGATCAACTGCTGCGGCAGGTCGGCCAAGCTGTTGTAGGCGTTGCCGTTGTTGCGGTCGTCGGCGGGCACGCACACGATTTTATCGTCCACTTCGCCATCATCGACAAACTTCATCACGCCGATAATTTTCGCTTCTAAAAACACGCCGGTGGCCAAAGGCTGCTCGGTAACCAGCAAAACATCCAGCTCGTCACCGTCTTCATCGAGGGTTTGCGGGATAAAGCCGTAATTGGTGGGTTTGGCAAAGATCGCGGGTTCCACGCGGTCGAGCTGGAAAGCCGCCAGTTTGCGGTTCCATTCGATTTTATGGTTGCTGCCTGCGGGAATTTCGTTCACAACATTGATGATGCCGCCGTCCACGTCACCCGGGGTGAGGATTTTGTTGAAATCAGCCATGATGTTTCCTTTTTCAAATCGGTTAAAACGGGCGTGAGTATAGCATCGCTTGGCTGTTTATAGCGAAGAAACCTTGCCGCCGTTGCCGCTTTTTATTTTGAATAACTATCCAAACCGCCGCGCCGCGCCTTCGGCTATAATAAACGGCTTTCCCAAACGCTAAGGCAAAACCTATGAACGATTACACCGATATGATGCCGTCTGAAGACCGCGAAGTGAGCGCATTGTCGCTGCCGCCGCATTCTATGGAGGCGGAGCAATCGGTGTTGGGCGGCCTGCTGCTTGAAAACGCCGCGTGGGACAGAATCGCCGATGTGGTCGGCCCCGAAGATTTTTACCGCCACGAACACCGCCTGATTTTCCGCAGTATCGCCAACCTGATTAACGAAAGCCGCCCCGCCGACGTGATTACCGTGCAGGAGGCTTTGGAGCGCAGCGAAGAGCTGGAGGCTGCCGGCGGGTTCAACTATCTGATTACCTTGGCGCAAAACACCCCTTCGGCCGCCAATATCCGCCGTTATGCCGAAATCGTGCGCGAACGCTCGATTATGCGCCAACTGGCCGAAGTGGGCACCGAAATCGCCCGCAGCGCCTACAACCCGCAAGGCCGCGATGCGGGGCAGCTTCTCGACGAAGCCGAAAACAAGGTTTTCCAGATTGCCGAGAGCACGGCCAAATCCAAGCAGGGCTTTTTGGAGATGCCCGCGCTTTTGAAAGAAGTGGTCGAACGCATCGATATGCTTTATTCGCGCGACAATCCCGACGAAGTAACCGGCATTGCCACCGGTTTTATCGATTTGGACAAAAAAACCTCCGGCCTGCAACCGGGCGACCTGATTATCGTGGCCGGCCGGCCGTCTATGGGTAAAACCGCGTTTTCCATCAATATCGCCGAACACGTTGCGGTGGAATCCAAACTGCCTGTGGCCGTGTTTTCTATGGAAATGGGCGGCGCGCAGCTGGTGATGCGTATGCTCGGCTCGGTGGGCAGGCTCGACCAGCACGTTCTCAAAACCGGCCGTTTGGAAGACGAACACTGGGGCCGTCTGAACGATGCCGTGGTCAAACTTTCCGATGCGCCCATGTTTATCGACGAAACCCCTGGCTTAACCGCGCTCGAACTGCGCGCCCGCGCCCGCCGCCTTGCCCGCCAGTTTAACGGCAAGCTCGGCCTGATAGTTATCGACTACCTGCAACTGATGGCAGGCTCCGGCCGCAGCGACAACCGCGCATCCGAGCTGGGCGAAATTTCCCGCTCCCTCAAAGCTTTGGCCAAAGAGCTGCAAGTGCCCGTTATCGCCTTATCGCAATTGAGCCGCACGGTGGAACAGCGCACCGACAAACGGCCGATGATGTCCGACCTGCGGGAATCCGGCGCCATCGAGCAAGATGCCGATTTGATTATGTTTATGTATCGCGACGAATACTACAACGCCGAAACCCAGTTTAAAGGTTTGGCCGAATGTATCATCGGCAAACACCGCAACGGCCCCACGGGCAAAGTGTTTCTCACCTTTATCGGCCAGTTCACCAAATTTGAAAACGCCGCCTATGTGCCCGATGCCGCAATGATGGAAGATTGATACAGATTTCCGCCGCCAAGTAGGCGGATTTCATATTTCATTAGGTATGCCGCCGAGTTATCGTTTACAATAAGCAACGAAACTAAACAAAACTGCCAAAGAGCAGGGCCGAATAAACGGGGGCATGATTGCACAATCGCAGATTAAACACCCGTGGCCGGCCGCGGGTGTTTTTTATGGCATCACCGCTTAAATATTAACCGGCCTGTATCAGGCCGTCTGAAAAACTTAAAAAACACATTACCCAAACAACGTCGTCAGGTTTGCTCATGCGTTCAAAATACCAAGGTTTCACCTTAACCGAGCTGTTGATCGTGATTGCCATCGTGGCAATTATGGCCGCAATAGCCTTTCCCAATATGAGCCAATGGATAGCCTCCCGCCG
>JBHALY010000290.1:0-3282 GCA_041827905.1 Neisseria dentiae | reverse complement strand
TAAGGCACTCACACTTATCGGTAATCTGTGTTGTTAAAGAGCGTTTCCTGCTGCCGCAGCAGCGAAGAAGGCGAACTATACACAACCTCAAACCATACAGTCAACCCAAAAACCAAAAAATCCCGCACCCAAAACAACAACAGACTGTTTCCCAAAGGTATTTAGTTCGACACAAACAATAGGCCGTCTGAAAATGGTTTTTCAGACGGCTTATCGACGCCCCTTCTCTCTTTCAGGGGCAAAAGAACGTATAATCAGCCTGTTCGACAATTTCAAGGTTTTCATTATGAATTTCCCCCATCGTTTTGTTCCCTCTTCCCGTTTGCGCCGTATGCGCAAAGATGATTTTTCCCGCCGCCTGATGCGCGAGTACTCGCTCACTGCCGATGATTTGATTTATCCGGTTTTTGTATTGGAAGGCCGTAATCAAGAAGAACCGGTTGCTTCTATGCCGGGCGTGAAACGCCAGAGTTTGGACAAACTGCTATATACGGCGGAAGAGGCCGTTACACTCGGTATCCCGATGCTGGCTTTGTTCCCCGTGGTAACGCAGAATAAAACCGAAACGGCGGAAGAGGCTTACAACTCCGACGGATTGGTGCCGACGGTGGTTCGCAGGCTGCGTGAGAGCTTTCCCGAATTAGGCATCATGACCGATGTGGCGCTCGATCCCTACACCATTCACGGGCAAGACGGCTTAACCGATGAAACAGGTTATGTGTTAAACGATGAAACCATCGAAGTGTTAATCAAGCAGGCGCTTTGTCATGCCGAAGCCGGTGCGCAGGTGGTGGCACCTTCCGACATGATGGACGGCCGCATCGGCGCCATCCGCGAGGCGCTGGAAGAGCACGGCCATATCCACACCCGCATCATGGCTTATTCGGCCAAATATGCTTCGGCGTTTTACGGGCCGTTCCGCGATGCTGTGGGCAGCTCGGCCAATTTGGGCAAGGCCGACAAATACACCTACCAAATGGACCCCTCCAATTCCAACGAAGCTTTACAGGAAGTGGCACTGGATATTCAGGAAGGTGCGGACATGGTGATGGTGAAGCCCGGTTTGCCGTATTTGGACATTATCCGCCGCGTAAAAGATGAATTCGGCGTACCGACCTATGCTTATCAGGTGTCGGGCGAATACGCTATGTTGCAGGCAGCCATCCAAAATGGCTGGCTTGACGGCAACAAGGTGATTTTGGAAAGCCTGCTGGCTTTCAAACGTGCAGGCGCCGACGGTATTCTGACTTATTACGCTTTGGAAGCTGCCAAACAACTTCAGGCCAAACGTTAAGAATATATTGTTGCCTATATTATAGAGCATACTAAACCAAGCAGGCCGTCTGAAACGTTTCAGACGGCCTTTTATGCCGAAAATCATCGTGTTGTGTGTGCAAACGGATAACAGTAGCCACATCACAAAACAACTATGCCTAACGGTATCTGCTGCGGACCTACCGACAAAATAGCGGCCGCATACCATTTCCGCAAAATCATCAATAGCACAAAAATATATTCTATAGCTTAGCAATCAGAGGCCGTCTGAAATCTTTTGCTCAAACACTATGCCATACGGCCTCGACCGTAAATTCCGGTAAAGCCAACTGGCCTTCTCCGAAACCGCCCTGATATTTGAAAATCTGCCGCAAAATTAGAAATTAACATTTTGTTTTCTTTATATTTTAGCAACACCTTATTCAAATAGTTTTTCATAATTAAGATTATTTGAACTATAAATTATCCAAATCAACACAAGGGGCGTACAATCCGCCTCATCGTTTTTGATGCACCTTTTTATCAACCTTATTATTGTTTAGGAGTTCCAAATGGCATTAGTAGACCGTACCGGCCAACAAGTTCCCAGCGTTGTATTCCACACCCGCGCAGGCGATGCTTGGAAAGACGTTTCCACCGACGATTTGTTCAAAGGCAAAAAAGTAGTGGTATTCTCGCTTCCCGGCGCCTTCACCCCCACCTGCTCTTCCACCCACCTGCCCCGCTACAACGAGCTGGCCAAAGAATTCAAAGCCCGCGGCGTTGACAGCATCCTGTGCGTATCCGTAAACGACACTTTCGTGATGAACGCATGGCTGGCCGACCAGGAAGCCGAAAACATCATCGTTGTGCCCGACGGCAACGGCGAATTCACTAAAGGCATGGGCATGCTGGTTAGCAAAGAAGGCTTGGGCTTCGGCGACCGCTCTTGGCGTTACTCTATGCTGGTTAACGACGGCAAAATCGAAAAAATGTTTATCGAGCCGGAAAAAGAAGGCGACCCCTTTGAGGTTTCCGATGCCGACACCATGCTGAAATTCATCGACCCCAACTGGAAACAGCAAGAATCCGTTGCCATCTTCACCAAGCCCGGCTGCCCCTTCTGCGCCAAAGCCAAGCAACTGTTGCAAGACAAAGGTTTGGACTACGAAGAAATCGTTTTGGGCAAAGACGCTACCACCGTTTCCGTACGCGCCATCACCGGCAAAACCTCTGCCCCGCAAGTGTTTATCGGCGGCAAATACATCGGCGGCAGCGAAGAGCTGGAAGCCTTTTTGGCCAAATAATCCGCTGATTACCGTGGTTTGAACGCCACCTGCAAAACGTGCCGTTATCCAACCGTAACGGCACGTTTTCAAATATTCAGACGGCCTGCATCACAATGAGGCCGTCTGAAAAAACCGCAGCAGATTTACGCAAACCGGCATTGCACTTTCCGGTTCCGGTTTTCTTAAATTTCTTGCTTATCCGTTTTAAAGGCCGTCTGAAACGGCACCCTCAAAGGACAACACCATGAAACAACTCCAAGCAGACGTAGTGGTTATCGGCGGCGGCACCGCCGGTATGGGCGCATTCCGCAACGCGCGCTTCCACACCGACAACGTTTACCTGATCGAAGGCCACGCTTTCGGCACCACCTGCGCCCGCGTCGGCTGTATGCCCTCCAAACTCCTGATTGCCGCCGCCGAAGCGCGCCACCATGCCCTGCACACCGATCCGTTCGGCATTCATTTAGACAAAAACAGCATCACCGTTAACGGCGCAGAAGTGATGAATCGCGTGAAATCAGAGCGCGACCGTTTTGTCGGCTTCGTGGTCAGCGACGTAGAAGAATGGCCGGCCGACAAGCGCATCATGGGCAACGCCAGATTTATCGACGAACACACCGTCCAAATCGACGACCACACCCAAATCAAAGCCGACCGCATCGTGATTGCCACCGGTTCGCGCCCCGTTATCCAGCCGCAATGGGAAGCGCTGGGCGACAAACTGATTATCAACGACGAC
>JBHALY010000289.1:0-7106 GCA_041827905.1 Neisseria dentiae | reverse complement strand
TCGCGGAAACCCAGCCGCGAAAACTGCCCGGCCGAGAAGCGGTAGCTTTCGGGGCGGGTGATGGCAAACGTCATCAGCTTGGGCGTGTGGTGTTCAACCCATAAAACGGTTTCTTCGGTGTATTTGGCTTCGGGGGCGGCGTTCATTGCAGTTCCTGGTGTGTGTTTCAGACGGCCTTACCGGCGGTTTCGGATTATACCGAAAGGCCGTCTGAAAGATAATCGCCGTGTATTTTAACAATGCTTGCCAACTGTTTCCTTATGCAAATTAAACCCGATAAGGTGCGATTCAGGTAAAATGCAGCCTTTGTTTTTAGCCGACAACACACATGACAGCCCAAAAACCTTCCAAAACCAAATATTGGCTTTTGATTGCCGCCGCCATCGTGCTCGACCAAATCACCAAAACCGCCGTGCTGAAAAACTTTGCGTTTGCCGAGCGTTTAAACGTGATTCCCGATTTTTTCGACTTGACGCTGGTGTTCAACACCGGCGCGGCGTTCAGCTTTCTGGCCGATGCGGGCGGCTGGCAGAAATACTTCTTTCTCGCGCTGGCTGCGGTGATCAGCTTTTATCTGGCGCGCGCCATCGTTAAAGACGATTTCGGCGCTTGGGGCAAATGCGGGGCGGCGATGATTATCGGCGGCGCTTTCGGCAACGTGATCGATCGCCTGATTCATGGCCATGTAGTTGATTTTCTGTTGGTTTATTGGCAAGATTGGTATTATCCCGCATTCAATGTTGCCGACAGCTTTATCTGTGTCGGTGCCGTTTTGCTGGTAATCGACGGCTTCAAACACAAAAAAGAAACACCCGAAAACGCCAAACAGGCTGTCTGAAGCCCAAACAAACCGCCTGATTCTGCACAAAGAAAACACATCATGACCCAGAAAACCATACTTTTAGCCAACCCGCGCGGTTTTTGCGCCGGCGTTGACCGCGCCATCAGCATCGTCGAGCGCGCTCTCGAAGAATTCGGCGCGCCGATTTATGTGCGCCACGAAGTTGTACACAACAAATTCGTGGTCGATAACCTGCGCGAAAAAGGCGCGGTGTTTATCGAAGATTTGGCCGACGTGCCCGCAGGCGCCACGCTGATTTATTCCGCCCACGGCGTATCCAAAGCCGTACAGGAAGAAGCGGCCGAGCGCGGTTTTCAGGTGTTTGACGCCACCTGCCCGCTGGTGACCAAAGTGCACAAAGAAGTGGCCCGCCTCGATGCGCAGGGCTACCAGATTATTATGATCGGCCATGCCGGCCACCCCGAAGTGGAAGGCACGATGGGGCAGCTTGCCGAAGGCAGTATGCTGCTGGTGGAAACCGTGGAAGACGTTGCCAAGCTCGATGTGCGCGATGCCGAAAAACTCGCCCATGTGAGCCAAACCACCTTGTCGGTGGACGAAACCCGCGACATCATCGCAGCCCTGCAAGCGCGTTTTCCGCATATCCGCAGCCCGCATAAGGAAGACATCTGCTACGCCACCACCAACCGTCAAGAAGCCGTGAAAGAGCTGGCAGCGCAATGCGATATCGTGATCGTGGTCGGCTCGCCCAACTCTTCCAACAGCAACCGCCTGCGCGAAGTGGCCGCCCTGCGCGGTGTGGACGCCTATATGGTGGACAATGCGGGCTATCTGAAACGCGAATGGTTCGAAGGTAAAAACAGCGTGGGCGTAACCGCCGGCGCATCCGCCCCCGAAGTGCTGGTGAAAGAAGTGATTGCCACTATTCAGGGCTGGGGGCACGAAACCGTGCGCGAAGGCGAGGGTGCGGAAGAGAGCATTGTGTTTGTGCTGCCTAAAGCATTGCGGAAAGAATAGCCGCAGAAAATTTTGATATATCGGTATTTGGATATAAACACAGGCCGTCTGAAAACTTTCAGACGGCCTGTGTTTATAAAAAAATCCATTTCGGTATTGCAAAACATTTATGTCATACTCTGGTCAAGCCCGAGTATGACGCAGATATTTCAGCTTTTCACAATCTCCGCCAGCGGCCAGCGCGGTTTCACATCGAAGCCGCCCGCCGCCTGCGCGTTTTGCAGGCGCATAGCACCGGCAAAGGCAATCATGGCGCCGTTGTCGGTGCAGTATTCCATCGGCGGAAAATACACGTCCACCGCTTCGGCGGGTGGTTTGGCACGGCCTTTGGCGTGCGGCGGCTGTACGGTGAGCGCCGACAGGGTTTCGCGCAGCTTCCAGTTGGCGCCCACGCCGCCGGCCACCACCAGCGTGCGGAAACCCGTGTCGAGCAGGGCTTTTTGCGACTTGGCCGCCAGCACGTCCACCACCGCGTCTTGAAACGCGCGGCAGATGTCGTTGCGGGTTTGCTCGGGGATTTCGCCGCCGTTTTCCGTGCGCACTTTCTGCACGGCGGTTAACACGGCGGTTTTTAGGCCGGAAAAACTCATCTGCAAGTCGGGCGAATGCAGCATAGGGCGCGGGAACTCAAACGCATCGGGCGAGCCGAGCTTGGCCAGTTGCGACAGTTTGGCGCCGCCCGGATAAGGAAGGCCGAGCAGTTTGGCGGTTTTGTCGAACGCTTCGCCCGCCGCATCGTCAACACTTTCGCCCAGCAGCGTGTAGTCGCCGATGCCCCGCACCGCCATAAACTGCGTATGCCCGCCGGAAACCAGCAGTGCCACAAACGGAAAGGCGGGTTTGTCGTCGGCCAAAAGCGGCGAGAGCAGGTGGCCTTCGAGATGGTGCACCGGCACCACGGGTTTGCCGAGCGCAAACGCCAGCGCGTTGGCGTAGCCCGAGCCGGCCAGCAACGCACCGCCCAAACCCGGCCCCTGCGTGAACGCCACTGCGTCGATGTCGGTGTAGCCCGCGCCTGCTTCCTGCAAACAGCTTTGGGTGAGCGGCACCAGGCGGCGGATATGGTCGCGGCTGGCCAGCTCGGGCACCACGCCGCCGTATTCGGCGTGCATCGCCATCTGCGTGTGCAGACGGTGCGCGAGCAGGCCGCGTTCGGTGTCGTAAAGCGCAACGCCGGTTTCGTCGCACGAAGATTCTATTCCCAATACCAACATAATGATTAGGCCGTCTGAAAAGTAAAAGGCGGTATTTTAACGGATTTGCGGCCGGCGCGCCTTGCTACCGGTGCGCATCAGTAACCCAAACGCTGGCAGATCGTCGAAACCAAACCGGCTTGGTTGAGGGTGTAGAAATGTAGGCTGGGCGCGCCTTCGCGCAGCAGGCGCTCGCACATATCGGTTACCACGTCGAGCGCCAGCGCTTTGATGGAGGCGGTGTCGTCGGCATACGATTGCAGCTTCAGCCGCAGCCAGCGGGGGATTTCGGCGCCGCAGGTGTCGGAAAAACGCGCCAGTTTGGAAAAGCTGGCAATCGGCATGATGCCGGGGATAATCGGGATGTCCACGCCGCGCCCGTGCACGTCGTCCACGAAGCGGAAATAGGCGTCGGCGTTGTAAAAATATTGGGTGATGGCCGAATCGGCGCCGGCTTTGGCTTTGCGCACGAAATTGTTCAAATCGTCTTCCGCGCTGCGCGCCTGCGGGTGGTATTCGGGGTAGGCGGCCACTTCGATGTGGAAATCGCTGCCGAACTCGGTTTTAATCAGTGAAACCAGTTCGTTGGCGTAACGCAGGCCGCCCAGCCCCGCGCCCATGCCGGAGGGAATGTCGCCGCGCAGGGCGACGATGTGGCGCACGCCCAAAGATTTGTATTCGTTGAGCAGGTTGATGATTTCCTGCGGCTGCATACCCACGCAGGGCAGGTGGGGGGCGGCGGCCACGCCTTCGCTCAAGATATCTTGAATCGCCTGCATAGTGCCTTCTTTGGTGGAGCCGCCCGCGCCGGAGGTGCAGGAAAAGAATTCGGGGTCGAACTGGCTTAGCTGCTTGCGCGTGATCACTTGTTTGGCGCGGCCTTCGGGTGTGCGGGTGGGGAAAAATTCAAAACTCAGTTTTTTGCGTTGTTTGCTGCTTAACATGGTGCGGCCTTTTGGTTTTTGGTTTTCAGTATGCCCTAGGGCGTGTAGTCAGAAGGCTTGCGAAGCGGTTTTTTGAGGAAAAATCCGCAGATGCAAGGCAAAAAGCACAGCAAGATTGAACATCTTGCGAGCATTTGTAACGCCGCAGATGAGGATTTTAACCAAAAATACCGCCGCAACGCCTTCTGACTGCACTCCCTAAATTATGCGGCATGATGTTTTTAAATCAAGCGGGAATGTGCGTGGTTTGCGTGAAAAATATTCGTTCGGATATGAATCGGATTGTTACGGAGGGCGTAGGCCGTCTGAAAGCGCAGGATTGCAAAAACGCGTGCTCGGGTTTTTTCAGACGGCCTCAATAAGCGTTGCAAAGGTTTCTGCCTGAAATTTTTGCAAGTTATGCCTGTATTTGAAACATCTGCATCAGATTCGGGTCAAGCCCGAGTATGACGGCGGTTGAGTATTTCAGACGGCCTGAAACCCCTGCAAAACTAATTAAGGCCGTCTGAAATGCTTAAATGCAATACCGTTATTCCCGTTTAGGCGGGAATGGCTGTATTTGTGACTGCCGTTGAAACAAAAATACTCGGGCCGTGCCCGAGTATGATTGAAAACAAATATTTTCATGCTTTAAGCGGGTTGGCAAAGCTTCCCGCTTTCGCGCTTATTATTTGTTGGCTTTCAAGCCCTGCCACAGGCGCACACTCAGTTTGACGGCGTCGGCCGACTTGGGCAGCACCACGAAGCTCTTGGCTTTCACTTCTTCGCTGGGGAAGATGGAGTTGTCGCTAGAATATTGTTTTTCCATCAGTTCGCGCGCGGGTTTGCTGGCGGGGGCATAGGTAACGAAGTTGCCGTTTTGCGCCGCCACTTTCGGGTCGAGCGTGTAGTTGATGTATTTGTGGGCGTTCACAACGTTTTGCGCGTCTTTCGGAATCATAAACGAATCGATCCAGATGCCCACACCGGTTTTCGGGGTGAGCACTTCGATGTTCACACCGTTTTTCGCGTCTTTGGCGCGGTTTTTGGCAATGTTGAGGTCGCCGCCGTAGCCTACGGATACGCACAGGTTGCCGGCCGCCATATCGTCGATATAGCCGGAGGAGCTGAAGCGTTTAACATCGGGGCGCACTTTTTTCATCAGCTCGATAGCGGCTTTCAAATCGTCGGCGTTTTCGCTGTTCGGGTCTTTGCCCAAATAGTTCAGCGCCAGCGGAATCTGCTCGGTGGGGCTGTCGAAGAAGCTGATGCCGCACGATTTCAGTTTGGCGGTGTATTCGGGGTTGAACACCAAATCCCATTCGTTGGCGGGCAGCTGGTCGGTGCCGAGCGCTTTTTTCACTTGGTCTTTATTGATGGCCAGCGTGTTGATGCCCCAGAAGTAGGGCACGGCGTATTTGTTGCCGGGATCGACTTTGTCCATCATCGCCATCAGGTCGGGATCGAGGTTGGCATAGTTGGGGATCAGGTTTTTGTCGATTTCCTGATAGGCGCCGGCTTTAATCTGGCGGCCCACGTTGGCAATCGAGGGGGCAACCAAGTCGTAACCCGACCTGCCGGTCAATACCTTGGCTTCGAGCGTTTCGTTGCTGTCGTAATAGTCGTAGCGCACTTTCACGCCGTTGGCTTTTTCAAATTCGGTGACGGTGGCGGGATCAACATAGTCGGACCAGTTGTAGATGTTGAGGTTGGCTGTGCCTTCGGCGGAAGTTTGCTGCGCGCCGCTTGCCGGTGTGTCGCCTGCCTGTTGGGTGCCGGAGCCGCCCGATCCGCCGCAGGCGGCCAGAAACAGGCTTGCCAGCGCAGAAAACAATAAAGTTTTTTTCATCTTTTTATCCTTCAAAAAAACGTACCGTTTGCGTGGTACAAAAAAATAGAGAAATATGTAAACGGCACCTTGCCGCATACAGCAGGCGCCGGCTGGCCGGCGTAGTGCGGATTAAACGGCAAAAGCCTTTCAGATGCAAGACCTTAGCGCGTAAAAACCAACGTTTTTTAACACATTTTCAGATAGGCGTTTCATCATAAACAAAAATTTTTTTCACGCGGTGCCGCAGCCGCCGCGCGCACCGTGGCGGATTTGTCAAAACCCCTGCATTTATGGGAAAATCGCCCGATTGAATTTTATGCAAAGGGCGAACGATGCTCGACCGTGAAGGATATCGCCCCAACGTCGGTATTATCTTAACCAACGACCGCAACGAGGTTTTCTGGGGCAAGCGCGTGCGCGAACATTCGTGGCAGTTTCCGCAAGGCGGCATCAAACCGGGCGAAAGCCCCGAAACGGCGATGTACCGCGAACTTTTGGAAGAAGTGGGCCTGCTGCCGCACCATGTAAAGATTTTAGGCCGCACGCGCGACTGGCTGCGCTACGACGTGCCTTCGCACTGGGTGCGCCGCGAATGGCGCGGCTCCTACCGCGGCCAAAAGCAGATTTGGTATCTGTTGCGCCTTATCGGCCGCGAAAGTGACGTGCACCTGCGCGCCACCAGCCACCCCGAGTTCGACGGCTGGCGCTGGCACCAATATTGGGCGCCGATAGACGAGGTAATCGATTTCAAACGGGACGTATATGCGGGCGCGTTAAGCGAGCTGTCGCGCTTTCTGCGCGGTTTGGAAACATTGGAAGAATTCAACCGCAGGCAGTCGGCAGAGCGCTGAGTGTGCCTGCTTAACCACGTATTCAGGCCGTCTGAACATCCGCACGGCGGCAGCCGGTAGGTTTTCAGACGGCCTGTTTTGTGCAGACAAAGGTTTTCCGGCAGAGGAGGCCGTCTGAAAGAGGGCAGAAACCATGTATGACCACGTGCAATTCCACACCGACGAGAACTACCCCGCCGGCCTGCCGCCGGAAAATGCGGCCACCCATATCGGCATGTATTGGGCGTGGGCGGCATCGCAGAGCCTGACCAACCCCGTTTGGCAGAGTGCGCCCGAAACCGCCGCCGATTTCGCCGCCATGCTCGAAGGCGGCATCAGCGGCGCCGAATTTTTGCGCCGCCATATGGACGGCGCACTCACGCGCGACGATTTCAACGATTTCGGCCAACGTTTTACCGACTTTTATTACGACGACGAAGAAGACGGCTACGGTGCGTTTATGGAAGACTATGTGCGCACCATGAACACCCCCGCGCTCGACAGCTTTTA
>JBHALY010000288.1:0-9337 GCA_041827905.1 Neisseria dentiae | reverse complement strand
CGGCGAAAAACTCAAACCCGCCAAAGTGGAATGGCAAAACGAAGACCAACTGCGCTTTATTTTAAAACAGGGCAAAAAACGCCAAATCCGCCGCATGTGCGAACTGGTCGGCCTGCGCGTAACCGGCCTCAAGCGCATCCGTATGGGCAAAGTGAAGCTGGGCAGGCTGCCGCCGGGCAAATGGCGCTATCTGCGGCACGACGAAACCTTTTAAACGTTATCTGAAAAAATATAACCCGACTGTTTCACGCCGGCTCGAGGCCGTCTGAAAAACCACCCGTTAAAGCTTGGTGTATTCAAGAAATATAAAGTACAATTACACAGCTTTACACCGTTGCACCCTATTTCTAAAACATTTACCGAAAAGGAACGTTTTATGGCTAAACATCTTTCCGCCCTGTTACTGGCCTGCTCCGCAGCTTTGGCACTTTCAGCATGCTCAAGCAGCGGCACTTCGCAACAGGCTTCCGCCGAACCGAAGCAAACCAAAGCCGAAAAAGCCGCCGCAGGCAGCAACTGCCGCAGCATCGGCGAAGGCCGCAAAATCAACAACAAAGGCAAAAACGACGGTTATATGTGCTCGGCTTCCGCCGCATTGAATTCCGCCGAAGCCAAAGAGGTGTTGGATGCCAATATTTCCGTGTCTTACGGCAACCCCGGCGGCAAAACGCTGGTATCCCGCCAAGTGGCCAACGCCGTGGGCAAAACCCCTGAAGAAACCTGCCAACGCGCGTTTTTGAACACGGTGAAACGCTTCCAATCCACCGCTGCCCGCGAAGGTAAACGGGCCGTGCGCGTTACCAGCTACTTCGACAAACAAACCGTCGGCGGCAACCAATACGAATGCCACATCGGCACCTGGAACAGCCGCGTGGTGTTGAAAGGCAGCATCCACTAACCGTTGTTTTGATTGGCAACAAGGCCGTCTGAAAAAATCTTTTCAGACGGCCTTGTTTTATTCAAACAGCAATATACCCGGGCTTACCCGGGTATGGAAAAACAACCGCCGTTTTGCTTCACGGCACGTTTGGCAGTTTGTGAAAATTGCCCGATGTTTCCATATCGGGCAATCTCGTCACGCTTAATTCTGACGGCTTATTCTTCGGTGAGCGTGCCCTTGGTAGAAGGCATCTGCCCGGCCATGCGCGGGTCAAACTCCACCGCTGCGCGCAGGGCACGGCCGAAGGCTTTGAACACGGTTTCGGCTTGGTGGTGGGCATTTTTGCCGCTTAAATTGTCGATATGCAGCGTCATCATGCTGTGGTTGACCAGGCCGGTGAAAAACTCGCTGAACAAATCCACATCAAACCGGCCGATCAGGGCGCGGGTGAATTCGATGTTGTAAACCAAGCCGGGGCGGCCGGACAAATCGATTACCACGCGGCTCAAGGCTTCGTCGAGCGGCACATAGGCATGGCCGTAGCGGCGGATGCCCGCCTTGTTGCCCAATGCCTGTTTCAATGCCTGGCCGAAGGTGATGCCGATATCTTCCACGGTGTGGTGGTCGTCGATATGCAGGTCGCCCTTGCAGGTGATGTCGATATCGATCAGGCTGTGGCGGGCGATTTGGTCAAGCATATGCTCCAAGAAAGGCACGCCGGTATCGAAACGGCTTTTACCCGTGCCGTCGAGATTGATGGACACGGTAATCTGGGTTTCGCAGGTGTTGCGGTTAACCACGGCCACACGGCCTTCGGCATGGCTGAAATCAAGCGCGGGCGCAGGCGCGGAGAATGCCGCCTGTTCGGCTGCCGCTGCACGGGCGGCGGCGGCTTCTTTGCGGCGTTGCTCTTCTTCGGGATCGTGCTCGCGGTTCATCCAGCCTTTGCGCTTGCCCATGCCGGCTTCGAGTTTCGCCAACAGCGAGGGGCGGATGCCGCGGCCGTTTTCGTCTTCGATTTGCTGCTCCAAGCGGCGCTTGATTTGCGAGAGCGAGGCGGAATTATCGTAACCGCAGCGGCGGGCTAATTCAGCCATGGAGCCGGCTTCTTTAACCAGCAGTTGCAGGTTGTGCAGGTGGAGTTGGGTTTTGTTCATCATGCAAACTTTCTATTCAAACAATATTTATTTAACGAAATCGGGTTAATGCGTTAACGCCGAACCGGTATGCCGTCTGAAAACATTATCAAACGGCTTTTTAAACATATAAATCGCGGATAACGTTTAAAACCGCATCGTTCTGCTGCGGCGAGCCTACGGTAAGGCGCAGGCATTGCGCCAACAGCGGGTGCGAACCGTGCAGTTTTTTCACCAGAATCTTATTTTGCTTTAAGGTTTCGTGCGCCACGTCGGCATCGGGCACGCGCACGGTAATGAAATTGGTTTCGCTTGGAAAGGCTTTCAGACGGCCTATGGCAGACAGCTCTTGAAACAGACGTTCGCGCTCGGCTTTGAGGGCGGCGGTAGTTTGCGCGATTTTATCTGCGTGTTGCAGGGCGAATTTCGCCGTTGCCAAACACAATTGGTTCATATTGTAGGGCGGCACGATTTTCGCCAATTCGCGCATCACCACCGCACAACCGCAAGCATAGCCCACGCGCAGGCCGGCAAAGCCGATTTTGCTAATGGTGCGCATCACCACCAGGTTTTCGATGCTGCCCGCCTGCGGCAGAAAGCTGTCGCCGCTGAACGCGCCGTAAGCTTCGTCCACCACCACCAAGCCGTTGGCGGCGCGGATAACGGCTTCCACTTCTTCGCGTTTGAAGCCCGTGCCGGTGGGGTTGTTCGGATAGGCGATGAAAACCAGTGCGGGATTATGTTTTTCGATCGCCGCCAGCACCGCCGGCAGATTCAGCGTGAAATCTTCGTTCAGCGGCACGCCGATATAATCCATGCCGAACAAAGCGGCATTGTGTTTATACATCACGAAGCTCGGCTCCACCGCCAGCATGGCCGCACCGGGCTTGGCCAGCAGCATGGTAATCAGTTGTATCAGTTCGTCGGAGCCGTTACCCAACGCGATTTCAGCCGCCTGCGGAATACCGAACGCTTCGCGCAAAACCGCCTGAAGGCCGCTGGTTGCAGGGTTGGGATAAAGATGTATCGGTGCTTTTTTCAGCAAACATAACCATTCGTTTAATAATGCTTCATCGTCTGCAAACGGATGGTAAGGGCTTTCCATCGCATCGAGTTTGATAAAACCTTCGGGCAAATCGGCCACCTGATAGGCGGTTAAGGCTTGGATATCGGGGCGGATCAAATCGGAAACGGCAGTCATAACGTGGCTTCTGTGTAAGCCGGTGCGGTAGTTTGAAACTGCGCACACGGCAACTATTCAGGCTTTCTGCATAAATTTTCGGCGAATATAACATAATTTATTTAAAGCCGGTTAATGTTTCGTTTCATTTTTGCACAGGTTTGCTTAACAAAACCTTTAAACACAGGTGGTAACGGCTTAAAACATTATAGCGGTAAAACTTATTTTTGCCACAAGGCAGCAAGCCGCAGACAGTACAAATAGTACGGCAAGGCGCAGCAACGCCGTGGCAGAAATAAAGTTTTTCCGCTATAGCAGGCCGTCTGAACGTTTCAGACGGCCTATATGATTTTCCAGTTTCAACTGCCAAAATAAACCTGCCCGCCGCCGCAAACACGCCTTATCGGCCATTGGTACACTTTGGCCAACAAATCCGGCCGCATCACTTGTTCGGGTGTTCCGGCAGCTATTAATTTTCCTTGGTTTAACAAAACGATGTGCTGCGCGTATTGAGCGGCCAGGTTCAAATCGTGCAACACCATCAGCGCGCTGAAACGCTGTGCATGGCGGTTGAGATAACGCATCAGGCTGTGTTGGTGGCGGATATCGAGGTGGTTGCACGGCTCGTCGAGCAGCAGCACGGGGGCGTTTTGCAGCAGGGCGCGCACGATGTTGGCGCGCTGCTGTTCGCCGCCGGAAAGGTCGTGGATGCGTTTGCCGGCCAAACCGGCAAGGTCGAAATCTTCGAGCAGCGCCTGCGCTTCGGGCAGCAGTTTGGCGGCCGTCTGAAACAGTTTGCCGCTGTTTTTCTGCCCCAAGGTGATGTATTCGCGCACGGTAAGCGGCATCCGGTAACTGCCGTGCTGCCCCACCCAGGCCACCTTGCCCTGTTTCAACTGCGGGGCAACGGCCTGGCCGAACAACGTAATCTCCCCTTGCCCTGCCTGCCCGATCAAGGCTTTGAGCAAGGTGGATTTGCCCGCGCCGTTAGGGCCGATGACGGCGGTATGGCAGCCGTGCGGAATGTCCAGCCCGGCCAGCGACAGCAGGGTTTTGCCGCGGGCGGAAACGGTTAGGTTGCGGATGGAAAAAGAGATGTTGTCCATAATCGGTTGGATTGGGGAATAAATAATGACATTTTTTCTATAAGAAACAGACAAATACTCAGATCAAGCCCGAGCATGACGGGTATTCTGAATCTTTTCAGACGGCCTCAACTGCCGCGTATCGGCCGCAGAAACAGCCACATAAAAAACGGCCCGCCCAGCAGCGCAATCACGATGCCCACCGGCAAATCCACCGGATAGGCAAACCAGCGGGCGGCGCTGTCCACCGCCAGCAGAAACACCGCGCCGAGCCAGGCAGAGAGCGCAATCAGTTTGCTGCGCCGTCCGCCCACCGTCTGCGCCAGCACATTAGGAATCATCATGCCGAGAAAGCCGATGATGCCCGACAGCGACACCGCCGCACCGGTAAGCAACGCGGCGCCGGCCACCGTTTGCAGGCGCACGCGCGAAACCGAGATGCCCATGCTCACGGCGGTGTCTTCGCCCAGCATCAGAATATCCAGCTTCCTGCCCGCACCCAGCAGCAGCACCAAGCCCGCCAACATCGCGCCTGCGGCATAAGCGGGCGGGGTAAAACCCGCTTCGGCCAAGCTGCCCGACAGCCACACGGTGGCGCTGCGCAACACCAAATCGTCGGACAAAAACAGAATCAGGCTTACCAGCGCCGCCGAAAATGCGCTCAACACAAAGCCCAACACCAGCAAACCCAGCGTGCCGCCGCCCAGCAGTTTGTGCGCCGCCAGAATCAGCAGGCACACCGCCAGCGCGCCGGCAAACGCCGCCAGCGGCACGCCGATGCCGCCGACGCCGAAAGCCAGCACGCCAATCACGCCCAAGGCTGCGCCGCCGGAGGTGCCGATCAGGCTGGGGTCGGCCAGCGGGTTTTCAAACAGCGCCTGCAAAGCCGCCCCCGCCGCCGCCAACGCCGCGCCGACCAATAGCGCCGCCCACACGCGCGGTAGGCGGATGGCCTGCACGGTTTCGTCCATATGGTGCGGCATCTGCCATTCGCCGAAACCGATGCCGGCGCAAAACCAAATCAATGCGGAGCTGGCGGTTAAAGCGAGGATAAAGGGAACGGGTTTCATGATGGTGAAATAGTGGGTAAATAGCGGATTAATAGGCCGTCTGAACATCTTCGGCAGGGTTTTTCAGACGGCCTGAAACCTTTGCAAAATTCCTTTCAATATCTTCAAACTTCTGCGTCATGCTCGGGCTTGAACCGAGTATGACGGGATAAAAGCATTTTCAGGAGCGAAACGGCCTTTTACAAAGACCCCGGCCTAATGGTTATTTGGCCAAATCATGCAGTTTCTTCACCACTTGCGGCGTGTCCAAGCCGTAGCGGAACATATCGTTGGCCGGCCACAGATAAATTCTGCCGTTTTTGGCGGCGGGGCTGGCGGCCACTTCGGGGCGGGCGGCAAACTGTTGCACGCCGCCAATCACTTTGGCGTTGTGGTCGGCAATCACAATCACATCGGGCTTGGCCGCCAGCCAGGCTTCGCGGTTGAGCGGTTTCATGCCGTCGATATGGGCGGCGGCGTTGGTGCCGCCGGCGCGGCGGATGATTTCATCGGCAGCGGTGTTGCGCCCCGCCGCGATGCGGCCGTCGTAGCTGAACAAATAACGCTTGCCGCTGGCGGGCTGTTGCTTCATTTCGGCCTGCCATTTGTTGGCCAAAGCATCGGCTTGGGCGGTTTTATTAATCAGCTTGCCCAGCGTGCGGATGCTTTGCGGATAGGCGGCGATGCTGTCGTCCGGCGCGATGTTGACGGCATTGATACCCGCACTTTTCAGACGGCCATAAATGGCGGCGGGCTGCACCATCCACGAACCGACCGCCAAATCGGGCTTGGCGGCGATAATCGGTTCGACGGAAAGCTGGCGGTAAATGCCGATGTTGGGTTTGTTTTTCAGCGCGGGATTCTGGTTGGTTTGGTCGCGGGCGACGATTTCACCGGCCGCGCCCAGTGCCACGGCGATGTCGGCCACATCGGGCGACAACACCACAATGCGCTGCGCCTGCGCGGTTTGCAGGGCAGCAAGTAAAACGGCGGCGAGCAAGTATTTTTTCATGGGTATGCTTTCCTTTGCTTTGCTTTTTTCAGACAGGCATATTGGTTATCAAGGCCGTCTGAAAGATTGGTTTTAGGTTGTGCCGTTCAGACGGCCTGCAACAAACTGTCGGTAATCTCCTGCCAGGCCGCCAGCTCGGGTTCGCCTTCCTGCCGTCTGCCGAAAATCTGAATCACGGTTTTGCGGCGCGTGTCGAAGCCTTCGATGCAGGTAACGAAGCCGTCGCGTATCGGGCGGCGCACCACCCAGGTTTCGGCGATTTCGTCGTCTTTCAGGTGCAGGCTGAAGCCTTCTTCTTGGCCGTCGAGAATGTTCAGATAGCCGCGGGCGCGCACGAGGTTGTGCACGGGGCCTGTCTGAATCTGCACGATGCCGCGGTTGCCGGAAAAAATCATGATTTCCAAACCCCGCTCTTTTGCCTGCTCCAACACCTGCTGCCATGCTTCTTGTGTGAGCAGTCGGGTGGTACCGGCGGGGGCGTGGCGGTAGGCGGTTTGGCGGTCGAGGTTGAAAGTTTCGAGCAGGCCGCCGAAGTGGTGCACGTCTTTCAGTTCGTTCCAGCGCTCTTGAAACGCGGCTTCTTTTTCGGGCGTTAATGCGGCGGCGGCTTCCACGGGCGGCAGCCCGCCGCTTTGGAACACGGGTTTGCCGCTATGGCCGAAAGCGGCCAGCAGCGCCTGCCACTCGGCTTCTTTATCCTCTTCTTTTAAAAACACTTTCTGCACCGCCACGCCGAATTCGTCGTAAAACTGCACCGAGCGCGAAACCTTGTCGCCGTCGCGGGTGGTAACGGCCAGCGCATGATGCCAGCGGGCGGGGAATATGCGCAGGTCGATGCCGCCTATATTGAGGGCGATGCCGGAGGTGGGCGCCATGCTCACGTTTTCATAAACGCCTTGTTTTTCGTGCACGCACACGCTGTTGCGCACCACGCATTGCACCCGCCCCAAGGTTTGCAGTTTCAATACGATGTCGCGGATGTTTTCCTTGCCGCCGAGGTAAACGCTTTCGGGCGCGTCGGCCATCAGCGCACCTTCGCTCACGCCCAGTTCGGCCGCACCTTCGCGGGGAAAATACACGCCTTGTTTGCCGGCTTTGTTGGCTTGGTATTGTTGCCAGAGGTTCATTGTTTGTTTCCTTTCATGTTTTTCAGACGGCCTGATTCACGCCGCAAAGGCCGTCTGAAAAAAACGGGTTTGCCGTTAAAACTTAATCTGCACCGTGGCCGCCACGTTGCGGCCGCTCATGCTGTACAAATCCATCACGCCCGTGTCGGCCATGCCGGCCACGTCAACGTGCTGCCAGTATTTTTTGTTGCCGAGGTTGTAGAGGTTCAGCCCCAGTTCGACGTTTTTCACAGGCTTGTACCACGCGCCGATGTCCCACACGCCGTAGCCCGGTGTTTTGAAGAAACTTTCGTCGCTCACGCGTTTCTGCTTGGCCGCCCAGCGCAGTTTGGCGCCCGCGCCCCATTTTTCCTGCACATAATCCAAGCCGAGCACGCCGTTGAGCGGATAGGCCGTGTCGAGCGCTTTGCCTTCGCCGTCTTCGCCGCGCATCCAAGCGATGCTGCCGTTGAGATGCCAGGCGTCATTCAAACGGTGGGAAGCGGCCGCTTCGACGCCGTAGGTTTTCACTTTGTCGAGATTATCAAAGCGGAATATCTGCAAACCGTTTGCCATACCGACAAATTGTCGGGAGATAAAGTCGCGGTAGCGGTTGTAGAACGCGGTAACTTGGGCCTTGCTGTTTGCGCCTTTGTATTTCAAACCCAATTCAAAGCTGTTGGAACGCTCCGATTTGAGGTTGTTGTTGGGCACGATTTGGTAGCCGTGCAGGGTGTTGGAAAACGACATGGTGGCCGAATCAAACGGCGGCGTGCGGAAACCCTGCGAATAGGTGGCAAAGCCGGTGAACGCGTCGCCCATCGGCCAGCTTAAGCGCAGGCTGGGGGTGATTGCGCTGTCGCTGAAGTTTTGCGGCAGGCTTTCGGGGTTGGCGTTCAGATAGGCTTGGTCGATTTGCGGTTTCAGTTTTTCGTATTCGTAGCGCAGGGCGGGGGTGAGCACTACGCCGTTGGCAAAGGCGATGCTGTCTTGCGCATACACGCTGAAGGTGCGCCGTTTGCTGTCGGGGAAGGTTTTGTTGGGATAGAGACTGCCGGCATAGCTTTTGCTGGTGCTGCCGTCTGAGTTGACGGTGGTGCTGTCGCGGCTGCGCTCGGTATCGACGTGTTTGAATTCCGTCCCCGCCACCACGGTGTGTTTCAGACGGCCTGTGTCAAACTCCGCCACCGCGCGGCTGCTGATGCCGTTGGCGGTTTGGTCGAAGCCGTAGTCGGAATAGCGCACGCCGCTGCCGACGGGGCGGCCGTTAATCGCGGTTTCGCTCACATTCACCGCATCATCCTGCGCTTTGAGCTGCTGGCGGTAAAGCATGACTTCGGCTTCTTTCAGACGGCCTTCGCCGTTATAGCGGTAGCCCAAGCCAAAACGTTGGCGGCGGGCGGAATCATACGCTTCGGCCAGGCTCTGCGTGGTGGTAACCGTGGTTGTGCCGCGCACCACGCTGCTGCTGCCCAGCGTGTTAAGCAGGTCGGTTTCGTTTTTGCGGTAAAACTGCTCGAACACGGCTTCGAGGCGGTGGTTTTCGTTGCCGATATTGCCCTTGGCCAAAATATTGTAGCCGCTGTTGTCTTGCGGATTGTTTTTGGTGCGGCTGCTGTCGCGCGTATCGACGCTGCCTTTGTTTTTGATTTCATGCCCTTGGCGGCGGGTGAGCATCAGCAGGCCCTCGGCGTTTTCGGTGTAGCCCGCCGCCGTGGCGGTAACGCCGTGGCTGTTGTCGCGGCTGCGGTAGCCGTATTTCAGGCCGAAGTAATAAGGTTTTTCGGCATCAACAAAATCGCGCGGCGAATAAGTGGCCAGATTCACCACCCCGCCCAGCGCATCGCTGCCGTAAAGCGCGGAATACGGCCCTTTCACGATGTCCACCT
>JBHALY010000287.1:0-3858 GCA_041827905.1 Neisseria dentiae | reverse complement strand
GCCCCTCGGTATAGTTCGGCTTTCTCGTCGGGGCGTAGCGCAGTCTGGTTAGCGCACCTGTTTTGGGAACAGGGGGTCGTGAGTTCGAATCCCACCGCCCCGACCAGGTCCCGAAACAAACAAGCCCGATTAAGGCGCGAACACCGCAACGCGCCCGTAGCTCAACCGGATAGAGCACCCGCCTTCTAAGCGGGCGGTTACAGGTTCGATTCCTGTCGGGCGTGCCAGAACAGACAAGTTTTCTTGCGGTGGCTGTAGCTCAGTTGGTAGAGCCCCGGATTGTGATTCCGGTTGTCGTGGGTTCGAGCCCCATCAGCCACCCCAAATCCCAAAACCCGTGTATGAACGCATACACGGGTTTTCCCTTTTATTCTTGTTTTTCAGACGGCCTGTAAGACTTTTGGCCGTCTGAAAATGCCGTTGGTGCCCGCTTTCCCAAAACGCGCTGCTTCGGTATCATCTCGGCATCTTAAATCCTTTTCAGAAAGCCGCATGATGAGCAACTGGCCTTTGCCCGCTTTTGAACACAAAATCTGTCCGCCTGAAGAGTTGGCTGCGCGCATCGCCGAGCTGCCGCGCCCGCTGGTGTTTACCAACGGTTGTTTCGATATTTTGCACCGCGGCCATGTAACTTATCTGGCGCAGGCGCGGGAAACGGGGGCTGCGCTGGTGTTGGCGCTGAATACCGATGCTTCGGTGAGGCGGCAGGGCAAAGGCAGCGACCGCCCGATCAACGTGCTTGAAAACCGTGCCGCCGTGGCCGCTGCATTGGCCTGTGTTGATGTGGTTACTTGGTTCGACGACGATACGCCAGCCGCGCTAATCGAGGCCGTTAAGCCTGATATTCTGGTGAAAGGCGGCGACTGGCCGGTGGAAAAAATAGTCGGCGCACCGGAAACGATTGCGCGCGGCGGCAAAGTGTATTCGATTCCGTTTCTGCATCAAACGTCCACCACTCAAACGCTGGCAAAAATCCGCGCCGCAGAGGGGGCAGGGCAGAAATGATGCCGCTCAAACCGCAGCATTGGAAACTGCTTGCCGCACTTTCAGACGGCCTGCCGCAACATGTTTCGGCGTTGGGTTTGGCCGCCGGCGTGAAACCGCAGCAGATTAACGGGTTGTGGCAGCAGATGCCGCCCCATATCCGCGGCCTGCTGCGCCAGCACGACGGCCAATGGCGGTTAGTGCGCCCGCTGGCGGTGTTTGGCGAAGAACAGCTGCGGCAAATCGGTGCGCAACACGGTTTTCAGACGGCTTTGTATCACGAATGCACATCAAGCAACGATATTGTGCTGGAAGCGGCCAAAGCCTCACCGCAGCAGGCTGACGGCATGCTGGTGTTGGCGCACAGCCAGAGCAAAGGGCGCGGCAGGCAGGGCAAAGTATGGCAAAACCGTTTGGGCGAATGCCTGATGTTCAGCTTCGGCAGCGTGTTTGAGCAAGCGCAGCACGAATTGGGCGCACTCGCACCCGTTGTGGCTTTGGCCTGCCATACCGCTTTAACCAAGCTCGGCGTGCCCGCGCAAATCAAATGGCCGAACGATTTGGTGGTGGGGCGGCACAAACTCGGCGGCATCTTGATCGAAACTGTGCGCAACGGCGGCAAAACCGTTGCCGTGATAGGCATAGGCATCAATTTCGTGCTGCCCAAAGAAGTGGAAGACGCGGTTTCGGTGCAGGCGGCGGTTTCCGCCGGCGCACAGCCCGTGAGTGCCGCCGTGTTGCTGTCGGCCTTGCTGGGGGAACTCGAAACCGTGCTCGGCCGTTACAGGCAGCACGGGTTCGCCCCGTTTCTGGCGGCATATCAGGCCGCCAACCGCGACCACAACCGCCCCGTGCGCCTGCTGCAAAACGGCGAAACCGTTTATGAAGGCGTGGCGGCAGGCATCACCGAGCAAGGCGCGCTGCGGCTGCAAACCGAAAGCGGCGAACGCATCGTGGTGAGCGGCGAAATCAGCCTGCGCCCCGGCGACAACCCGCAACCCGTTCAGACGGCCGCAACAGAGAAATATTTGCTGCTCGACGGCGGTAACAGCCAGTTGAAATGGGCTTGGGTAGAAAACGGCGGCATCGTCCACACCGGCCGCGCACCCTACCGCGATTTGACCCTGCTCGGCACGGAATGGCAGGAGCGCGGCGGGAATGATGTGCGTATCGTCGGCAGCGCCGTGTGCGGCGAAGCCAAAAAAGCCCAAGCCGCCGCACAATTGCCGCAGCCGGTCGAGTGGCTGTCTTCCATGCCGCAGGCGTTGGGCATACGCAACCATTACCGCAATCACACCGAGCACGGCGCCGACCGCTGGTTTAATGCGCTGGGCAGCCGCCGTTTCACACAAAACGCCTGCGTGGTGGTCAGCTGCGGTACCGCCGTAACGGTGGACGCACTCACCGACGACAACCACTATCTCGGCGGCACCATCATGCCGGGCTTCCACCTGATGAAAGAAGCCATGGCTTTGAAAACCGCCAACCTCAACCGCCCGATAGGGCGCGTGTATCCTTTTCCTACCACCACCGCCAACGCGCTGGCCAGCGGCATGATGGACGCCGTGTGCGGGTCGGTATTACTGATGCACGCGCGGCTGCGTGAAAAAGTGGGGGCGGGCAAACCCGTCGACCTGATTATCACGGGCGGCGGCGCGCCTAAAGTGGTGCAGGCATTGCCAGCGTCATTTGTTTTGGACAATACAGTTAAAATTGTAGATAATCTCGTCATTTACGGCTTACTTAACTGGATACAACAACAATGAAATGGCTATTTGCCGTGCTGGTGGCGTTAAACATCATCGTTTTTGGAGGAATGGTCGCCAGCCGCGTCGCAGAAAAACAAAGAAATGCCTCCGTGCCCGCGCAGAGTGTGGGCGTTCCGCAACAACAGCCGCCGTCGGCTCCGGTAGAAATTTTACGCCCCGCCGCAGTTTCCACTCCGGAATGGGTTGCCGTACCGACTCCGGTTTCCGCCGCTTCAGCCGCTTCCGAACCCGAAAGCGAAGAAGCGCGTTTGGCACGGGAGAAGGCGGAGCAGGAAGCCAAAGAAAAAGAGGCTAAAGAGCTGGAAGAAAAAGCCCGGAAAGAGCGCGAAGAAAAGGCCAAGCGAGAGCAGCTGGAAAAAGAAAAAGCCAAACGCGAGCAGGAACAGCAAAAAGCCGCCGAAGCCAAAAAAGAAAGCAGCCAATGTTTATCTTCCGCATCGGTAACGCTTAATGAAGACGATTACCACCGCATCAAAGGCCTGTTGCGCCAGTGGCCGCATGCCGCTTCGCGCACGGTTGAAAAACGCAATGCTTCGGGTGAGAACGGCCAAGTGCAGAAAACCTACCGCGTGTTGGTTTCGGCAGACGGCGATGCAGCCGCCATGCTCGATAGTCTGGCAGCCAAAGGATTCAGCGGCAGCATCTACGAAGGCAGCATCAGCGTGGGTGTTACCGGCAGCCGTTCCGCCGCCCAAGTGTTGATTTCGCGCTTGGCGACCGCAGGCTTCGGCGGCACCCGCATCCACGAACAGGAAGAGCGCAGCGCTTCTACCGGAGGCGGCCTGAGTGTGGCCAAGATGCAGGTAACGTTTATGGATGTGGATGATAAATCCGCGCAGGAAATCCAAAAAGTGGTTTCACGCTACGGCAAACTGAACCGCAGGGCGTGCAGATAAACGGAAACAGGCGTTTTGCCTGACAACAAAAATACTCGGGTGTTGCCCGAGTATTTTTTACGTTATTTGTGGCGTAAGGGACAAAATGGGTGCTAAAAATCCTTGAAAGCCTTATCCTGAAAGGATTTCAAGGATTCAAAGGTTTTGAACACAAAAAATGCCCTTTTTGCACCTCCCGAAGCATTAAACGTAACGGCACTAGAAACGGT
>JBHALY010000286.1:0-2527 GCA_041827905.1 Neisseria dentiae | reverse complement strand
TACGGCGGCCGCACCGAAGGCGGCATCAGCATCGCCAACACCAGCCCGCCCGTTTACCATTTGCAGCAAAACGCCCAAGGCGTGCAGATACGCCCGCTGCTGCAAGACCTGCTCGGCTATCACGGCATCAGCGGCAGCGGCAATGCCGTGCTCGACCTCACCGCCGAAGGCAACGACCGCGCCGGTCTCACCCAAACGCTTAACGGCAGCCTGCAACTGAATATTTCCAACGGCGCATGGCTGGGCGTGGACATGGCCAACTTTCTGCGCAACCTGCGCAACAACGCTGCCGACGACGGCAAAACCCGCAGCGAACAGGTGCAAACGCCGTTCAGCAGCTTCTCGCTCAACAGCGAAATCAGCGCAGGCATAGGCCGCCACGAACACGCCGAGCTGGAATCCGACGCTTTCAGCATTACCAGCAGCGGCCAAACCGACCTCAACACCCAAACCGTTTCGGAAAACGTGTTGATCCGTAACAATACCAACCCCAATGCCAAACCCATTCCCATCAAAATCAGCGGCCCCGTTGCCAACCCTTCGGTAACGCTCGACTATAACCGCCTAACTTCCGGTTTGGCCACGCCCGAAGAAAAACAGCGCGCCCTCGCAGAAACCCTGCGCGAACAATGGCAATGGCTGAACACGCCGCCGAAAACGGCGGGAGAATCCGCCAACAAACGTTGAACCATAAAAAATCCTGAACCGCTGTAAAACGATTCAGGATTTTTTCAGACGGCCTTAAGGCCTTTGCAAAACTCATTGAGGCCGTCTGAAAGGTTTGATTCCGCCATTATCGGGCTTGACCCGATAATCCGGCATTTGCTGTTCAGGCGAAAGGCGGATATTTCAGAAACATCCTACGCCGGGTTGCCGGGTTAAGCCCGGCAATGACGGGCGGGGCGGACGCCGTGTGTTCGCATTAAGCTTTCAGACGGCCTAAACGACTTGCAACGGTCTCAGCCTTAAGGCGGTTTATCAATATCTGCTTCAAAACATCTGTTTTTAAAATCAGGCACACATAAAATCCGAAGACATCAATAATTAACCTGCACGGTTACGGTGTCTTGATAATCGCCGTAATGATAGTCGGCAGAGGGCACGGTGGCGTAAATATTGTAGTTTTGCTGCAAACCCGTGCCTGTTCCGCCTACGCCGTTTCCGGTTTGGGCTGCGGTGGCGGTGTTACCCCAAACCGTGCCGTTGGCGCCGCTACCCGAGCGGAGCTGGTAGGGAATGCGGTCGGTATTGCCGCCGCCCGGTGTAACGGGCAGCATTTCGCCCGCTCCGGCGGTGTGGTTGTTGGAAGGCTTCAAGCCGATGTTGTAAGGCGTGCTGCTGGTGCAGGTTACGCCGAGAGAAGTGCTTCCTGCCAAATTGGTGTCGCCGGGATTCACCGTGCCGAAGTCGATGTTATTGGGTTTGTTGACGTTACAGTTTTTTACTACGGTGGCGGAAACGGTAAACGGAAAGCGGAGGGCTCGCAGCGAGCCGCAAGAACTACCCGTGCCAAAAGCAAGAGCCGTCGAGCCGCCGGAGAAACTTGCCGTATATCGGCCGGGCGGGACGTTCGACAAAGGTGTGATAAGCTGGGCGTATACGGTTAACTCTCTGGATTTGGTTGTACGTGCTGCTTCACTAGAGGAAAAACTGATAGACGTATTCAGCATCTCTCTGTATTGCGTGCCCCTACCGATCGTTCCCCAAATAATGCTTCGGGCGGCATCAATATACATATTATATGCAAATTGGTTTTCCGTTGAGCATGAAGCCCCGTCCAGACACATATAGCGTGGGGTAAATTGATCGGCCACTCCCTGTCCGCCATCTGCGGCCAGACAAACTTGAAAAGTTTGGGCAGTTCCCCTGGCGGCACTTTTCGTGCAGGTAACAGTTA
Source organism: Neisseria dentiae (assembly GCA_041827905.1). Classification (GTDB taxonomy): domain Bacteria; phylum Pseudomonadota; class Gammaproteobacteria; order Burkholderiales; family Neisseriaceae; genus Neisseria; species Neisseria dentiae_B. The sequence goes on along the minus strand of JBHALY010000286.1, from coordinate 630 downwards.
CGGTCGCTTGGGTAGTCAGCGTGCCGGGGTTGAGCAAATCTACATCGCCAAAACTAACAAGCGGCTGCTGCATGTTTGCCGTGCAGTTTGCCTTGGCCGTCTGAACAAACAACAGCAGGCAGGCAACAGCAAGCAGCCGGGTGATAAGCAGTGCGCGCGCTTTAACGGAGCGGCTAGGCAGGTTTATTTTGTGCATATGATTTCACCTAAATCGGGCAGGTCGGCCTGATGCGAGCCGGTTTGATAGTTTGCGCTGAAGCGGCATTCGCTTTCATCGGGCAGGGCGATGTTGAAGCGGTTTTCTCCTGCCGCCAGGTTTTCAATAAAGGTTTGGCCGTCGAAACCGACCACGGCAGCCGGCAGGCCGTCTGAACGGCGGATAACGGCTCCGGCGGGAATAACCTGCCCGTCGGTGCTTTTCAAAACCATCGAAGCGGCCTGCATGCGGTTGAACCTGAAATTAACGTTCACGCCGGAACGCTCGGACGGCACGGCCAAAATGCGTGCGCGCTCGGCTGCCATATTCTGCGGCAGGTCGGTGATGTCGATATCGAGCGTATTCTCCTGATAGGCCGAAAGATTGGGCACCAGCAATAAGCCTTTGCGGTTGGTATGGCCTACTTTGTTGTT
>JBHALY010000285.1:0-7029 GCA_041827905.1 Neisseria dentiae | reverse complement strand
TCAGACGGCCTGCAAGGCGATATGTTCGACAGGCCGTCTGAAAGCCGCAGCGAACCCGTTCACCCGCAATACCGCCTGCCCGAACGCTGCCCGATTTGCGGCAGCGGCATCGAGCGCGAAGAAGGCGAAGCGGTGGCGAGGTGCAGCGGCGGCATGCTGTGCCGTGCCCAGCGCGCGCAGGGGCTGATCCACTTCGCTTCGCGCAAAGCGATGGACATCGAAGGCTTGGGGCAGCGGCAAATCGAGCAATTGGTGGCGCAGGATTTGGTGAAACATTTCGCCGATCTATACCGCCTGACCATCCCCGTTTTGCAGCAGATGAAAGAAAACGCCGACAAGAGCGAAACGCAACCGGAAAGCGGCGGCGAACCGCTTTCAGAAACGTCATCCCCGCGAGCTTTAAGCGGGGACGGCCCCAAAAACGGCAAAAAGCAGTCGCCCGTTAAGTGGGCGGAAAATATTCTCGCCGGCATCGAAGCGAGCAAACGGCCCGAGCTGGCGCGCTTTCTGTTTGCGCTGGGCATACGCCATGTGGGCGAGCGCACCGCCAAATCGCTGGCGCAGGCATTCGGCACGCTCGAAAAAGTGCGCCGCGCCCCCGAGCCGCTGCTGGCCTGCCTGCCCGACATCGGCACCGTGGTGGCGCATTCCGTTGCCCACTTTTTCGCCCAACCCGGGCAGCAGGCCATGATAGACGAACTGCTGGCCGCCGGCGTGTCGCCGCAAAGCCAGCCCGTTACCCTGCCGCTTTCGCAATATGCCGGACCGCAAAAATGGCTCGCCCGCCTGCCCGGTTACAAAACCAGCGAAACAAAAGCCGCCGCGCTGTGGGAACTGGCCGGCAAAAGCATAACCGGCCTGATTGGCGACAACGCACTCAACACCGAATGGCAGCAATGGCGCAGCCAACCGGCCAATCTTGCCCTGCTGCACGATATTGAAGCGTTTTTAAACGATATGCCGTCTGAAAACGAAACGCTGCCCGAGAGCGGCAACAGCGCCGTTGCAGGCAAAACCTTCGTGCTCACCGGCACCCTGCCCACGCTCAAGCGCGACGAAGCGCAGGCACTGATTGAAGCCGCAGGCGGCAAAGTGTCGGGCAGCGTGTCGAAAAAAACCGACTATGTGGTAGCGGGCGAAGCGGCGGGCAGCAAACTCGAAAAAGCGCAGGCTTTGGGCGTGGCGGTGTTGGATGAAGCGCAACTGAAAGCTTTGCTGAACATTGACAAATAAGTTAGAGCGTGCCGTCAGAAAGCATTACGGCGGTATTTTTGGTTAAAATCCGTAACTTTAAACCGCACACCATAATTTTTCAGACGGCCTGAAAACTTAAGCCGCGCCGTATGGTCATACATTCAATTATTTTGAGGAGCAACACATGATCAAACCGATTAAAAAAGCCGTATTCCCCGTTGCCGGTATGGGCACCCGTTTTCTGCCCGCCACCAAAGCCAGCCCCAAAGAAATGCTGCCGATTGTCGATAAACCCCTGATCCAATACGCAGTCGAAGAAGCCGTGGCCGCGGGCTGCACCGAAATGGTGTTCGTTACCGGCCGCAACAAGCGCAGCATCGAAGATCACTTCGACAAAGCCTACGAACTCGAAACCGAGCTGGAACAGCGCAATAAAGACAAACTGCTCGAACACGTTAAAGACATCCTGCCGCCCGAAATCACCTGCCTGTATATCCGCCAGGCCGAAGCCCTGGGCTTGGGCCATGCCGTGCTGTGCGCCCGCGCCGCCGTGGGCGACAACCCCTTCGCCGTGATTCTGGCCGACGACTTAATCGACGCCCCGCAAGGCGCGCTCAAACAAATGGTCGATATCTACAACCAAACCGGCAACAGCGTGTTGGGCGTGGAAACGGTAGACCCTTCCCAAACCGGCTCCTACGGTATCGTGGAAGTGGAAAACCTCAAAAGCTACAAACGCATCACCAATATCGTTGAAAAACCCAAACCCGAAGAAGCGCCTTCCAATTTGGCCGTGGTCGGCCGCTACATTCTCACCCCGCGCATTTTCGACCTGCTCACCAACCTGCCGCGCGGCGCGGGCAACGAAATCCAACTCACCGACGGCATCGCCCGCCTGCTCGACCACGAATTCGTGCTGGCCCACGCTTTCGAAGGCACGCGCTACGACTGCGGCAGCAAGCTGGGCTACCTCGAAGCCACCGTCGCCTACGGCTTGAAGCACCCCGAAACCGGTGCGGCGTTCCGCGAATTATTGCAGCAGTATGTCGGCAACGACTGAGCGGGCGCTTTGCCGGCAACGCTTTAAACTGCTTTCAGACGGCCTGTGGTAGAGAAACAGGCCGTCTGAAACCGTTTCGGCTATCTATGCTAAAATCCCGCCCGACTGATCCAACCCCGCACCCGCCATGACCACACCACAATACAGCGAATCCAGCATCACCGTACTCAAAGGCCTGGAGCCGGTAAAAGAACGCCCGGGCATGTATACCCGCACCGAAAGCCCCACCCACATCTGCCAGGAAGTGATCGACAACGCCGCCGACGAAGCGCTCGGCGGCTTTGCCACGCAAATCGACGTGGAAATCCATGCCGACGGCTCGCTGTCGGTGCGCGACAACGGCCGCGGCATTCCCGTCGGCCTGCATCCGGCTGAAAACGTGCCGGTGGTGGAGCTGGTATTCACCCGCCTGCACGCGGGCGGCAAGTTCAACAAAAAAGACGGCGGCAGCGCCTATGCCTTTTCAGGCGGCCTGCACGGCGTGGGCGTGTCGGTAACCAACGCGCTTTCCACCCGTTTGGAAGTAACCGTTAAGCGCGAGGGCAAAATCTGGCGCATCGTGTTTGCCGGCGGCGATGTGGTCGAGCCGTTGAGCGAAATCGGCAAATGTGCGGTGAAAGATTCCGGCACCGAAGTGCGCGTGTGGCCGGACGGCAAATATTTCGAAAGCCCGAATTACAGCATCGCCGAGCTGGAGCGCTTACTGCGCGCCAAAGCGGTGCTGCTGCCCGGTGTTACCGTGTCGCTCACCCGCCCTGTAAAAGGCGAAGCCGAGCCACAAACGCAAACCTGGCATTATCCCAACGGCCTCAAAGGCTATCTCGCCGACTTAATCAGCGAAGCGCAGGAAGCCGTGCCGGTGTTTGCCAGCGAAAACTATATTTCAAACGGCCACGACAGCGATTTCGCCGTCGGCGAAGGTGCGGCTTTCGCGCTGACCTGGCTGGAAGAGGGCGTGTGCAACAGCGAGAGCTACGTCAACCTGATCCCCACCCCGCTGGGCGGCACCCACGAAGCCGGGCTGAAACAGGCCGTGTTCGGCGCGGTGAACAACTTTATCAACCACCACAATCTGTTGCCGCGCGGCGTGAAAGTGCAGAGCGACGATGTGTTCGGCCGTGTAGCCTTCGTGCTATCCGCCCGCGTGCTCGACCCGCAGTTCCAAGGCCAAACCAAAGACAAACTCACCAACCGCGACGCGCTCAAACTGGTGGCCGCGGTATCGGGCGACCCGCTCGAATTGTGGCTCAACCAAAACGTGGAAGCGGGCAAAAAAATCGCCGAACTGGCTATCCGGCAGGCACAGGCGCGGATGCGCTCGGTGAAGAAAATCGAAAAGAAAAAAGGCAGCGGCGTGGCGGTGTTGCCGGGCAAACTCACTGACTGCGAAAGCGAAGACATCCGCGAAAACGAGCTGTTTCTGGTGGAGGGCGATTCGGCCGGCGGCTCCGCCAAACTCGCGCGCGACAAAGCCACCCAAGCCATCCTGCCCCTGCGCGGCAAAGTGCTCAACAGTTTTGAAGTCCACCCCGACCAACTCTTTGGCAACGCCGAAATCCACGATATTTCCGTCGCCATCGGTGTCGACCCACACGGCGCGGGCGACAACCCCGATTTGAGCGGCCTGCGCTACGGCAAAATCGCCATTTTGTCGGACGCCGACGTGGACGGCTCGCATATCCAAGTGCTGCTGCTCACCCTGTTTTACCGCCACTTCCCTAAGCTGGTTTCAGACGGCCATATTTATGTCGCCCAACCGCCGCTCTTCCGCGTGGACGTGAACGCGCAGGGCAAGAGCAAACCCGCACGCAAAATTTATGCGTTGGATCAGGCGGAATTGGACGGCATTTTGGAACGTCTGCAAAAAGAAGGCCTGTCTGAAAACAAATATGCCATCAGCCGTTTCAAAGGCTTGGGCGAAATGAACCCCGACCAGCTCAAAGACACCACCATGCACCCCGACACCCGCCGCCTGCTGCAAGTGCAGATTCCCGACGGCGCGCTCGAAGCAACCCACGGCATTTTCGTGAAGCTGATGGGCAAAGGCGAAGCCGCCGCCCGCCGCGCGTGGATGGAAGCCGAAGGCGATACGGCGCAGGTGGATATTTAACACACCAACCGTATCCGGCCCGCCTGAAAAGCATCAAGGCCGTCTGAAAAGTTTTTCAGACGGCCTTGATGCTTTTCTGCTTGTTGGCAAAACCCTGCAAAACTACATCGCGCCGTAATTCGGGCCGCTGCCGCCTTCGGGGCAGACCCACACGATGTTTTGCGTGGGGTCTTTGATGTCGCAGGTTTTGCAGTGCACGCAGTTTTGCGCATTAATCTGCAACTGCGGTTTGCCGTTTTCTTCCACAATTTCATACACGCCGGCGGGGCAGTAGCGCGTTTCGGGTGCGGCGTATTCCTTCAGGTTCACATCGAGCATGGTTTGCGGGTTTTTCAGCTTCAGGTGCGAAGGTTGGTTTTCTTCGTGGCTGAGGTTGGCGAGAAACACGCTGCTCATGCGGTCGAACGTGAGTTCGCCGTCGGGTTTGGGGTAATCAATGGGGCGGGCAGCGGCGGCTTTTTTCAAAGCGCTGTGGTCGGCACCGTGGTGTTTGATGGTCCACGGCATTTTTCCTTTAAGCACATATTGTTCCAACCCGGTGTAGGCCATGGCGGGGAACAGCCCCCATTTGAAGGCGGGCCGGATGTTGCGGACGGAGTAGAGTTCGCGGTATGCCCAGCTTTGTTTGAACAAATCTTCGTAGGCATAGGCGGTTTTGCCGCCGGTTGCCGCTTCGGCGGCTTCGGGGCTTTCCAAAACCGGGAAAACCGCTTCGGCCGCCAGCATGCCCGATTTCATGGCGGTGTGTATGCCTTTGATGCGCGGCACGTTTAAGAAGCCTGCGGCGTCGCCCACCAGCACGCCGCCGCGGAAGGCGAGTTTGGGCAGGCTTTGCAGGCCGCCTTCGGTGAGCGCACGCGCGCCGTAGGCAATGCGGCGGCCGCCGATAAAGGTTTTGCGGATTTCGGGATGGGTTTTGAAACGCTGGAATTCTTCAAACGGCGAAAGATAGGGGTTTTGGTAGTCCAAACCCACCACAAAACCTACCGCTACCTGGTTATTGTCGAGATGGTAAATAAACGAGCCGCCGTAGGTTTGGGTGTCGAGCGGCCAGCCGGTGCTGTGCACCACCAGGCCGGGCTGGCATTGGCCGGCGGGCACTTCCCAGATTTCTTTGATGCCGATGCCGTAGGTTTGCGGCTGGCTGTCGCGTTCGAGCGCGTATTTTTGAATCACCTGCTGGCTGAGCGAGCCGCGGCAGCCTTCGGCAAACACGGTTTGCTGCGCCCAAAGCTCCATGCCGGGCTGGAACATTTCGGTGGTTTCGCCGTCTTTGCCCACGCCCATATTGCCGGTGGCGATGCCTTTCACCGAGCCGTCGGGGTGGTAGAGCACTTCGGCTGCGGCAAAGCCGGGGTAGATTTCCACGCCGAGGCTTTCGGCCTGCTCGGCCAACCAGCGGCACAATGCGCCGAGGCTGATAATGTAGTTGCCGTGGTTGTTGAAGTTGGGGGTAACCGGCAGTTTGTAGGCTTTGTTTTGGGTGAGAAACAGCACTTGGTCGGCGGTTACGCTGCGGGTGAGCGGCGCGCCTTGCGTTTTCCACTCGGGCAGGAGTTCGCTGAGCACGGCGGGGTCGAAAACCGCACCCGATAAAACATGCGCCCCCACTTCCGAACCTTTTTCCACCACACATACGCTGGTTTCTCGCCCCGCCTGCTGCGCAAGCTGTTTGAGCCTGATGGCGGCCGACAAGCCCGCGGGGCCTGCGCCGACAACAACGACGTCATACTGCATACTGTCGCGTTCGATGGTTTCGGTCATGGTTGTGGTTCCTGTTGGTTGCGGCGCCTAATCAGTGCGGTTTTTTAGCCCCACCCGTTTTCAGACGGCCTGTTATGGTTTTGAAATGCCCGATTATACAGCATAGTGCAATCGTGCCGCCAAAACGGCGGCAAGGTTTCGGGCAGTCTTCTGCGCTGGGTCAATACCCGCCGAACGGCAGGCCGTCTGAAAATACCCAACTGCCGTCATGCTCGGGCTTGGCCCGGGCTTCTTTTCGGATTGAAAGAAATAGAGATGCTCGGGCCAAGCCCGAGTATGACGGAACGGTTATTAAGTAAGTGGTTTTGCTATGGCGGCCGAGTATCACGCAGAAATTTTGAAATGCAAGCATGAATTTTAAAGATTAGAGGCCGTCTGAAAATATTTTCAGACGGCCTCTAATCTTAAACAACATCTTATCCGCCTATTCGGGTGCACTCATCTCCACCCGCGCCCCTGCCTGCGCCAGTTTTTCCAGCATATCTGCCCAAGCCGCATCCATATGGGCACAGGCTTCGCCCACGGCCTTGATGCCGAATTCGATATGCGACGGCACCCTTTCCCCTCTGCCGTTTACCCAACCGACGCTGGGCAGGCTGAACGTGCGTATGCCCGCATATTCTGCTTCGATATGCCGCATTACCGGCGCAACGTGCGACTCGGGGATGCCGAACACCCACACCGACCGCTGCTCGCTGCGGGTTTGGTGGAAACGGCCGGCATAATAGGTTTCCAGCACCCATTCGCCCATCGGTTGCGCCATCACGGGAAAGCCGGGCATGAAATAGTGTTCGCGTATCGAAAAACCGGCAATGTCGTTATAGCTGTTGGGTATCAGATCGGAGCCGGCCGGGAAATCGGCCATCAGCAGCCGCTGGCGGTGGGCTGCCGAATCGAGCGC
>JBHALY010000284.1:0-6716 GCA_041827905.1 Neisseria dentiae | reverse complement strand
CTGGCTACGAACCAGAGGGTCGGGCGTTCGAATCGCTCCGGGTGCGCCACAGTTTATTTATCCGCGCCCATCGTCTAGCGGTTAGGACATCGCCCTTTCACGGCGGTAACCGGGGTTCGATTCCCCGTGGGCGTGCCATATTTTCCAAGCCCTTCGGAATATCCGAAGGGCTTGGTTTTTTGTTTCTGTCGTGTGGCGGGCTTGCGAAGCCAAATAACGGCAAACAAACTTTTGAGACCTTTGCAAAAATGCCTTAAGGCCGTCTGAAATGCTTAAATCCCGTTATTCCCGCCTGAACAGGAATAACGGGATTCGGTTTTTGTAAGTGAGCAGTTTGATGTTGGAAAAGGTTTCTGCCCGGGCGGATTCTGCAAAGGTATCCAAAAGGATTTACGAATAATCAAACAAATCCGGTTGCGCCGTTTCGCCGGTAACGCGCACGTCGGTTTCGCCGTCGGCAAACGTGATGTGCAGCTTCTGCCCCTGTTTCAACACCGCCGCGCTGCGGATCACTTGGCCGCGGCTGTTTTTCACCACCGAAAAGCCGCGTTCGAGAATATGCTGCGGCGACACCGCTTCGAGCAGGGCGGCCTGTTTTTCCAACAGTTGCCGGCGGTTGGCGAGCAGGCTGTGCCAATGCTGCTTTAAGGCCGTCTGAAAACTTTGCACATCGCGCGCGGCGTCGGAAATGTCGGGGCGCAGGTGGGCCAGTTGCTGCTGCTGGCGGGCAAACCGTTGCGCGTGGAAGCGGTGGCTGTTTTGCATGGCAAAGCGCATCGATTGCGCCAGCGTGTGCAGTTGGGCGCGCTGCTCGTTTAATTTCTGCTGCGGGTGGCGGATTTGGCGGGCGAACCAGTCGGTTTTCTGGCTGGCATCATAATAACGCTGCTGCAAAGCGGTTTTCAGACGGCCTTGCGCCTGTGCCAGTTTGTGCAGCGATTCCAAGCGGTTGGGGCTGACCAGCTCGGCCGCGCCGGTGGGAGTGGGGGCGCGCACGTCGGCAACGAAGTCGGCCAGCGTGAAATCGGTTTCGTGGCCGACACCGCTGACCACCGGAATCGGGCAGGCTTCGATGGCGCGCACCACGGCCTCTTCGTTAAACGACCACAAATCTTCAATACTGCCGCCGCCCCGGCATACGATTAACACATCCACTTCGTTGCGCGCCGAGGCCGTCTGAACGGCTTCGGCAATCTGCCGCTCGCTGCCTGCTCCCTGTACGGCGGTGGGATAAACCAACACGGGTATTTCCGGCGCGCGCCGTTTCAGGGTGGACACCACATCGCGCAGGGCGGCCGCCGCCAAGCTGGTTACGATGCCGACGGCGCGCGGGTGGGCGGGCAGCGGCTTTTTGCGTTCCGCCGCAAACACCCCTTCGGCTTGCAGCTTGGCTTTCAGCTTTTCATAAGCTTCGTAAAGCTGCCCCAAGCCTTTGAGCCGCACTTCGTTAACGGTAATCTGAAACTCGCCGCGCGCTTCGTAAATGCCGATACGGCCGGTCAGCTCGATGTGGTCGCCTTCTTTCAGGGGGGCGGGCAGTTTCGCCGCCGTGCCTTTAAACATGGCGCAGCGCACCTGCGCGCGGCTGTCTTTCAGCGAAAAATAATAATGCCCGCTGGCGGCGCGGGTAAGGTTGGACACTTCGCCCGCCACCCACAGGCCGAACAGGTTTTCTTCCAGCAGGCTCTTGGCTAGGGCGTTCAATTCGGATACGGAAACGGCGGCAGGGGCGAACAGTTCGGACATGGCGGGGCGTTTTGAAAAAGTTAGGGCGGCATTATATAGCGAATCGGTTTTTTTCCATACCGGGCGGCAGATGCGGCGGTGCAGCGGAAAATAATACCGCTTGAAATCGCATTCAGACGGCCTTATAGTGAAACCCCGCCAAACCGTTGTTTGCACGGTTTGATGCAAACCGTGCCGTATTATTATTTAACCTTACCGTTAACGTCGAGCTATTATGCAGAACATTCACGATTACGTCCGCCAAACCGCCGCCGCCGCCAAGCAGGCTTTTTATGATATGGGCGCCGCCACCACGGCGCAGAAAAACGCCGCACTGCTGCGCATGGCCGAGTTGATCCGGCAGCATAGTGCGGAAATCATCGCCGCCAACGCGCAAGATATGGAGCAGGCCGCCGCCAAAGGCTTGGAGCCGGCGCTGCTCGACCGTTTGAAGCTGACCGAAAGCACCGTTGAAAATATGTGCGAAGGCTTGCGCCAAGTGGCCGCTTTGCCCGATCCCGTGGGCGAGATGGACGAATTCCGCCTGCGCCCCAACGGTTTGCAAATCGGCAAAATGCGCGTGCCGTTGGGCGTAATCGGCATGATTTACGAATCGCGCCCCAATGTAACCATCGATGCCGCCGCCCTGTGCCTGAAGTCGGGTAACGCCTGCGTGTTGCGCGGCGGCAGCGAGGCTTTCCACAGCAATATGGCCATTGCCAAACTGATCACCCAAGCCCTGCGCGAAAACGGCCTGCCCGCCGACGCCGTGCGCCTGATTGAAAACACCAGCCGCGAAAGCGTGGGGGCGATGCTGCAAAGCCCCGATTTAATCGACGTGATTATCCCGCGCGGCGGCAAATCGCTGGTGGCGCGCATTAGCGCGGAAGCGCGCGTGCCCGTGATCAAACATCTCGACGGCATCTGCCACGTGTATATCGACCGCGCCGCGGACACACAAAAAGCGCTGGACATCGCCTTCAATGCCAAAACCTCGCGCTACGGCACCTGCAACACCATGGAAACGCTGTTGGTGCACGAAAGCCGCGCCGCCGAAATCCTGCCGCCGCTGGCCGAAAAATACGCCGGAAAAGGCGTGGAACTTCGCGGCTGTGCCCGCACGAAAGCCATCCTGCCCGGTATTCAGACGGCCACAAACGAAGACTGGGGCACCGAATACCTCGCCCCCATACTGGCGGTTAAAGTGGTGGACAGCCTGGCCGAAGCCATCGCCCACATCAACACCCACGGCAGCCACCACACCGACAGCATCGTTACCGAATCCTACACCGACGCGCAAACCTTCCTGCGCACGGTTGACAGCGCCAGCGTGATGGTGAACGCCAGCACCCGCTTTGCCGACGGTTTCGAATACGGCTTGGGCGCGGAAATCGGCATTTCCACCGATAAAATCCATGTGCGCGGCCCCGTCGGCCTGCACGGTTTGACCTCGCAAAAATGGGTGGTGTTGGGCAACGGCCAGGTTCGCGGGTAAAGCGTAACGTGCCGCCGCGCAGGTTTTCAGACGGCCGGCACGGCCAAAGCCCTGACCGGCTTTAAAACGCTTGCGCCGTATCCGGAAATGCCTTTTTGTGCGGGCGTTTCAAACCGTGCAACACATTTTCCCGGCAAACGCGGAAAACTTTGCCCGCACGGCTGTTTTTGGATACAATCACGCCTTCACAAATGATTTCCGAGCAAGCCGCCGTTTTTTGGCGGCTTGTATTTTTATTTGAGGAAACAGCGGTTATGTTGAAAGATTATGCCGTTGTTTTCCGGCCAGTATTTCTACGGCTGAACAGCCGTTTTACGGAGAATAGATCCATGCAGAAAATTCCGTTAACCGTGCGCGGTGCAGAATTATTAAAAGCAGAATTGCAGCATCTGAAAAGCGTTGCCCGCCCCGAAGTGATTGAAGCGATTGCCGAGGCACGCTCGCACGGCGATTTGTCGGAAAACGCCGAATACGAAGCGGCCAAAGAGCGCCAAGGCTTTATCGAAGGCCGCATTTCGGAAGTGGAACACAAACTTTCCATTGCCCATATCATCAACCCCGCCGAAATCCACGCCGAAGGCAAAGTGGTGTTCGGCGCCACGGTAACGCTTGAAGATTTGGACACCGAAGAGCGCGTGCGCTACCAAATCGTCGGCGAAGACGAGGCCGACATCAAAGAAAACAAAATCTATGTAGGCTCGCCCATCGCCCGCGCCTTGATCGGCAAAGAAGAGGGCGATGTAGCCGAAGTACAGGCTCCGGGCGGCGTGCGCGAGTATGATATCGTGCAGGTGGAGTATATCTGAGCCGGCGGAAACTTTCGGGTTGCACTCAGGCCGTCTGAAAACCAAGCCGTTCCGAAACCAGGCGGCGGTTGTTTTCAGACGGCCTGAAGTCTTTATCATTCATTTCGGCACATTAAAATACTTGTGTCATACTCGGACTTGACCCGAGTATGACGTTATTTGGATGTTTTCAGACGGCCTCAAGAGAATCTTGCAAAAGTTCCGGCTTTTGAGCGGTATTTGAGCAGGCTTTGCCAACTCCCGCTTTAGCGCAATCGTGCGTTTATTGGCAAAGTGCCTACCCTTCTTAAAGAAGTTTAGCGGTAAATAAGGTACAATGCGCGCTTATTTTAATTGGATAAAGGGTGCTTTCGCACATGGCTTCTTTAGAAACTTGGATCGGTTTGCGTTACCTCAGAGCCAAAAAGCGCAACGGTTTTATGTCGTTTATTACCATGATTTCGATTGCGGGCATTGCGCTGGGCGTAACCGCGCTGATCGTGGTGCTGTCGGTGATGAACGGCTTTCAGAAAGAAATCCGCGGCCAGCTTCTGAATGTGGCGCCGCACGCCGAAATCGGTTATTACGACACCGGCAACGGCGAGAGCTGGCAGAGCCTGCGTGGGTTTGTGAAAGGGCGCAAAGAAGTTTTGGCAACCGCCCCCTATGTTGCCGATCAGGCTTTGTTGGCCAACTCGGGCGAAGTGCGCGGCGTGCAGCTTCGCGGCGTATTGCCCGAGGAAGAAAAAAACGTGGTGGACTATGGCAAAGATATGCCGGTGGGCAGTTTCAACGATTTGAAGCCCGGTGAGTTCGACATTATTCTCGGCGAAGGTTTGGCCGAGGCGCTCGGTGCGGAAAAAGGCGGCAAAGTAACCGTGATTACGCCGGAAGGCAACGTTACTCCCGCCGGCATGGTGCCGCGCCTGAAGCAGTTCAACGTGGTGGGCATCGTGAAAACCGGCGTGTACGAAGTGGACAATTCGCTGGCGATGACGCACATCAAAGATGCCCAAGTGCTCTACCGTTTGGGCGACGGTGTGGGCGGCTTGCGCATCAAGCTTGCCGATCCGCAGAATGCGCCCGCGTTTACCCGCAATCTGGTTCCGCAGGCACAGAAAGACAAAGTGTGGGCGCGCGACTGGACGTTTTCCAACCGTAGCTATTTTGAAGCGGTGGAGTTGGAAAAACGTATGATGTTCATCATCTTAACGCTGATTATCGCGGTGGCGGCGTTTAATCTGGTGTCGTCGCTGGTGATGGCGGTTACCGAGAAACAGGCCGATATCGCCATTTTGCGCACGCTGGGCCTGCCGCCCGCAGGCGTGATGAAAATCTTTATGGTGCAGGGCGCATTCGCCGGCTTTTTCGGCACCCTGATCGGCGTGGTTTGCGGCGTGGTGTTGGGAATGAACGTGGGGCGCATCGTGGCGTTTTTTGAAGACTTGTTCGGTATGCAGCTGATTAACTCGCAGATTTACTTTATCGACTACCTGCCCAGCGACGTCAACACCGACGACGTGCTGGTGATTGCCGCCATTTCGCTGGCGCTGGCTTTTATCGCCACACTGTATCCGAGCTGGCGCGCGGCGAAAACCCAACCTGCGGAGGCTTTGCGTTATGAATAATATTGTGTTGGGCTGCAACGGAGTGGCTAAAAGCTATAACGACGGTGCATTAAATGTACAGGTGCTCAACGGCCTCAATCTGCAAGTGGGCGAGGGCCAAAGCGTGAGTATTATCGGCGCTTCCGGCAGCGGCAAATCAACGCTGCTGCACATACTCGGCGGTTTGGATATGCCCACTTCGGGCAGCGTGAACCTGATGGGCAACGATTTGGGCAAGCTGAACCAGAAACAGTTGGGCGATTTGCGTAACCGTTATTTGGGTTTCGTGTATCAGTTCCACCATCTGCTGCCCGAGTTTTCGGCGTTGGAAAACGTGATGATGCCGCTGTTAATCGGTAAAAAACCGAAAGCCGAAGCCGAAGCGCAGGCGGCGGAAATGTTGGAAAAAGTCGGCCTGAAAGCGCGTATGCTGCACCGCCCGAGCGAGCTTTCCGGCGGCGAGCGCCAGCGCGCCGCCATCGCCCGCGCACTGGTTACCCGCCCCAAATGCCTGCTGGCCGACGAGCCGACCGGCAACCTCGACCGCAAAAACGCCCAAAACGTGCTGGATATGATGTTGGCGCTGAAAAGCGAATTGGGCACCAGCTTGGTTGTGGTTACCCACGACGACGAATTGGCCGCCCGTTTCGACCGTGTGATGACCATGACCGACGGCCGTTTGGCGGATAAGTTGTAACGGCGCGGCAAAATGGCCAATGATTCCGCCCTGCCTGAAACGGTTTCAGGCAGGGCGGATTTTTTTGAGTGTTGCAAAAGTTTTTTTAGGTTGCGTGTCGGTTTTGGCCGACCGGCCTTGTTGATTAAAAGAGGCCGTCTGAAAATAAATTTTCAGACGGCCTGCCACCTTTATAAAAACAATCAACCGCGCCAGCGTTTGAACACCAGCGAAGTATTCACGCCGCCGAAGGCGAAGTTGTTGTTAACCACATAATCGGTATGGATTTCGCGCCCTTCGTCGCAGATATAGTCCACAGCGCCGCACAGCGGGTCGATATTGTCGAGGTTGACGGTGGGGGCGAACCAGCCGCTGTTCATCATTTCGATGGAAAACCACGATTCCAGCGCGCCGCAGGCGCCGAGGGT
>JBHALY010000283.1:0-3872 GCA_041827905.1 Neisseria dentiae | reverse complement strand
GCGATTGACGAAGAAATGATGAACGAAATCAAAGCCCTCCATGCAGCGGTTAACCCTATCGAAACCCTGTTTGTGGTGGACGCCATGCTCGGCCAAGATGCGGTGAACACCGCCCAAGCCTTTAACGAAGCCCTGCCGCTGACCGGCGTGATTCTCACCAAGATGGACGGTGATTCGCGCGGCGGCGCGGCCTTGTCGGTGCGGCAGGTAACCGGCAAGCCGATTAAATTCATCGGTATCGGCGAAAAAGTAACCGGCCTTGAGCCGTTCCACCCCGACCGCATCGCCAGCCGCATTCTCGGCATGGGCGACGTGTTGAGCCTGATCGAAGACGTGCAGAAAGGCATCGACGAAGAAGCCGCCGCCAAAATGGCGAAAAAGCTGCACAAAGGCAAAGGCTTCGATTTGAACGATTTCAAAGAACAAATCCAGCAGATGCGCAATATGGGCGGCTTGGAAAACCTGATGTCGAAAATGCCGGGCGAACTCGGCCAGCTTTCCAAACAGATTCCCGAAGGCACTGCCGAAAAAGCCATGGGGCACGTGGAAGCCATCATCAACTCGATGACACCAAAAGAACGTGCCAACCCGGCCTTAATCAAAGCCAGCCGCAAGCGCCGCATCGCAGCCGGCTCGGGCACTTCGGTGCAGGAAGTAAACAAAATGCTCAAGCAGTTCGAGCAGTCGCAGCAGATGATGAAGATGTTCAGCGGCAAAGGCATGGCCAAGCTGATGCGCATGGCCAAAGGCATGAAGGGAATGAAAGGGATGTTTCCGGGTATGTAGCCAGTTTTGACACCCCAACCGTTAAGGCCGTCTGAAAACCGTTTCAGACGGCCTTAACCAATTTTGAGGCCGCAGCCTTTGCGAGCCATGCCGGTATTTTATAGTTAAACCGCTCGGTAACAGCGCCGTCATAACCGGGTTCCGTTAACACCTGCCCGTCATTGCCGGGCTTGACCCGGCAATCTAGTGCCGGATGTTTCTGAAAATATCCGCCTTTCGCCTGAATGGCAAATATTGGATTATCGGGTCACGCCCGGCAATGACGGTAATTGGATGTTTCAGACGGCCTCAATATATTTTTGCAAAAATCTCAGGCCGTCTGAAAAGAAAAAAGCCGTTCCTTGTTCGGGAACGGCTTTTTAAGCCTAACAAACGTTTTACGTTTACAAATCCGTCATCGCCATCAGGCTGGCGTTGCCGCCCGCCGCGGTGGTGTTGGTGCTGCATGAAACTTCTTCAAACACTTGGTAAATATCCAAACCGTTTTCAGACGGCAGCACTTTAATCAACGCGCCGTCCGATGCGGCCAGCGACTGTTTGTATTCCGCCGGCAGCGGCGAGAGTGCGGCCACATGGCGGATGCCGCTCTGCTCGGGGCGGGTATGCACTTCCAGCAGGCCGCCAAGCTGCTCTGCGTGGGCGGCCAGCGGGTGGCCGGATTCGACCACGGAACGGATGCCGTTGGCGGCCAGCGCAATCAGCGCTGCGAAACCTTGCGCCAAATCGCCGCCATACAGCCACACGCGACTAGGCGCATGCCAGCTTAAAACGTTGCGCTCGCCGGTGGGGCCGGCCAACACCACTTCCGCACCCCGCAGGGTCAACACCCTTGCGGTGCCGAGGTCGGCAGCCAGCCTCATTTTCAGCTCCTGCGGCAGCGGCAGGTTGTGCAGCAGGCTTTCCAAACGTTTGAGCGCGGTTTCGTCGGCCTGGCCGATGCGGCTCAGATGCGGCACTTTCCATTGCGGCAGGCGGGTGAGGCGTTGCAGGTAGAAAGGGCCGCCCGCTTTCGGGCCGGTGCCGGACAAGCCGTGGCCGCCGAAAGGCTGCACGCCCACCACCGCGCCGACAATATTACGGTTGACATACACGTTGCCCGCTTCGATGCGGCCCTTGATGTGCTCGATGGTGCCGTCGATGCGGCTGTGGATGCCGTGGGTTAGGGCATAGCCTTTGCCGTTGATTTGGTTAATCAAATCATCCAGGTTTTCGGAACGGTAGCGGACAACGTGCAACACGGGGCCGAACACTTCGCGCTGCAATTGGTCGAGATTGTCCAGCTCGAACAAGGTGGGCGGCACAAACGTGCCGTTGGCAGCGTTTTCAGACGGCCTGATTTGATGGCAGGCGCGGGCGCTGCCTTTCATTTTGTCGATATGCGCCAACAGGTTGGCTTGCGCTTCGGCATCAATCACGGGGCCGGTGTCGGTGTTAAGCGCCTGCGGGTTGCCCACGCGCAGCTCGTTCATCGCGCCTTTAATCATGCCCACCATATGGTCGGCCACTTCTTCCTGCACGCACAAAATGCGTAGCGCCGAGCAGCGTTGGCCGGCCGAATCGAAAGCGGAGTTGAGCACATCGGCGCACACTTGCTCGGCCAGCGCGGTGCTGTCGACAATCATAGCGTTTTGGCCGCCGGTTTCGGCAATCAGCACGGGGTTGTCGCTACGCTTGGCCAAAGCTTGGTTAATCAGGCGCGCCACTTCGGTGGAGCCGGTGAAAATCACGCCGTTGATGCGCGCATCCTGCGTGAGGGCCGCGCCGACATCGCCCGCGCCCAATACCAGTTGCAGGACTTCGGGCGGCACGCCCGCCTCGTGTAGCAGGCGAACGGCATAATGGGCAATCAGGCTGGTTTGCTCGGCGGGTTTGGCCACCACGGTATTGCCCGCGGCCAATGCCGCCACCACTTCGCCGACAAAAATCGCCAGCGGGAAGTTCCACGGGCTGATGGCCACCACCGTGCCCAAAGGTTTGGCGTCTTGCGGCAGGGTTTGCTCGGCTTCGTCGGCATAGTAGCGGCAGAAATCCACCGCTTCGCGCACTTCGGCGATGGCGTTGTTCAGCGTTTTGCCCGCTTCGCGCACGGCCAGCATCATCAGCGCGGCGGTGTCCGCTTCGAGCAGGTCGGCAAAACGGCGCAGACAGGCGGCGCGCTGGGCGGCGGAAGTGCCGCCCCACAGGCTTTGCGCGGCCACGGCGGCGCCGACGGCTTCCTGCGCCAGCGCGGCATCGGCAAACGATACGCTGCCGACAACGTCGCTGTGGTCGGCGGGGTTTTGCACGGAGCTGGCGGGCTGCACTTCGCGGCATTGGCCGTTGATTAAAGAGGCCGTCTGAAAACTTTGGCCGGCAGCCTGGTTCATTAAGGTTTGCAACTGCTGCAACACGTTTTCGTTGCTCAAATCCACGCCGTAGGAATTCAGACGGCCTGCACCGTACAGCTCGCGCGGCAGCGGCAAGGCGCTGTGGCGGCGCACGCCCTGCTCGGCCACGGTGTCGAACGGGCTGCGGATTAATTCTTCGATGCTGATTTTCTCATCGACGATTTGGTTCACGAAAGACGAGTTGGCGCCGTTTTCGAGCAGGCGGCGCACCAGATAGGCCAGCAGGGTTTCGTGCGTGCCCACCGGCGCGTAAATGCGCACGCGGCGGCCGAGGTTCTGCGTGCCGACCACTTGGTCGTACAGCGTTTCGCCCATGCCGTGCAGGCATTGGAATTCAAACTCTTTGCCCTCGCCCATTTGGTAAACCGCCGCCAGCGTGTAGGCGTTGTGGGTGGCAAACTGCGGGAACACGGCATCCTGTGCCTCGAGCAGTTTGCGCGCGCAGGCCAAATAGGAAATATCGGTGTGCACTTTGCGGGTATAAACGGGATAGCCGTCGAGGCCGTCCACCTGCGCCCATTTGATTTCGCTATCCCAATACGCGCCTTTTACCAGGCGTATCATCAGCCTTTGGTTGTTGCGCCGCGCCAAATCCACCAGATAATCAATCACAAACGGGCAGCGCTTCTGATAAGCCTGCACCACGAAACCGATGCCGTTGAAACCTGCCAAATCGGGGTCGGACACCAGCGCTTCCAT
>JBHALY010000282.1:0-4560 GCA_041827905.1 Neisseria dentiae | reverse complement strand
TTCGGCCAGCACGGTGGTGCGCTCGGTGCTGCTCATGGCGGGCAGCATCGGTTCGGCGAAAGTGTCCAGCCAGCCGGCGGCGCCGGTGGGCAGCGGGGTGGGGCGGGCAAACAGGGCGATATGGGGCACGCTGAAGCCGTGTTGTTCGAGCAGGGCGCGGTAGGCTTCGGCGGTGGGGAAATACCAGCATTCGCGTGCTTGCAGGCCGCGAGCGTGCAGGGCTTGCCGCAAGGCCGTCTGAAAGGCGGCGATGTTGCCGCTGCCGCCGAATTCGCCCACGAAGCGCCCGCCCGGTTTCAGGGCTTGCGCCACGCCTGCCACCACGGCTTCGGCGTCGGTCATCCAATGCAGGGCGGCGTTGGAGAATACAGCATCGAATTCGCGGTTGAATGCCAGCTTCTGGCCGTCGCCCTGTACGGCGTTGAGGCCGAGGGCGCGGGCGGCGGCCACCAGTTCGGCGCTGCCGTCGAGGCCGACGGTGTCGCAGCCGCAGGCGGCGATTTTTTGGGTGAGCACGCCGTCGCCGCAGCCCAAATCCAAGATGCGTTCGTGCGGCTGCGGGGCGAGCAGGTCGATCAGGGGTGTGCCGTAATCGGCGACGAAACGGGCGTTGCGGGCATAGGCGTCGGCCTGCCAGTGTTGGCTGGGGGTGTTGTTTGGCATGGGTTTTCCTAATATCGGGCTAATTTTCGGGTGTTAGAGTGAATACCGCAGCATAGGCGTTTTTTCAGATGGCCTTTAGCCCGATCGGCTCAATTTTGCAATTCGGAAGGCAGAAAACCGAAATGCTGTTTGAACGCGGCGGCGAAGCGGCCGGGGGAACGGTAGCCGCAGGCGGCTGCTGCGGTGCCGACGCTAATCGGTTGGCCCATCAGCAGAAACAGGGCGTTTTCCATGCGCAGTTGGCGCAGCAGCACGGCGAAGCTGGTGTGTTCGGCGTGCAGATGGCGTTTGAGGGTGCTGACGCTCAGGCCGAGCGCGGCGGCGGCTTGGGTTTGCGTCCACGGCAGGTGCAGTTGGGCGGCGAGCAGACGCTCGAGTTTTTCGGTGGCAGAGAGGGTTTCGCCTTGCGAAAACCGCCAGCCTTGCGCATCGAGCAGGGCGAGCAGGTGCAGCACGTCGGCGCGCTCGGGTTCGGCCGTCTGCGCCAGTTTCTGCCAAACGGCGGCCAGCGCGGCATCGGGGCGGGTGTGGAAGGCGAAGGTGCGGGGCGCGGGGCTTTGCGCGGCGAAGGCGTCGATGTCGCTTTGGCTAATCAGCAGCAATTCGGCCGCATAGGGTTTGCCCAGCGCGGCCTGCTGGATAATCTGCCATTCGCTGCGCCGCTCGAAACAGAATATTTCGCCCGCGGCGATGCGGATGTCGCGTTGGGGCTGCGGCAGGATTTTGCTGCCCGACACAATGCGCCCGGCCATGCTCTGCCGCATCATGATGCGGCGTATGGTTACGGTATTGCGGGCGCTTACGCGGATAACGCGGCTTTTCATGTTCAGACGGCCTGTGTGTGAAGTTATGATGGGTTTGTTTGGCTTACGCTGCGGCGTTGCTGCGCTCTTTGCGCGTGAATCCGCTATCGGCGCATTATCGTTATTTTATCGCTGTCCGGCAGAAAAACGCGTACATTCGCGTTTTACCCGAAAACCATATGAGGCCGTCTGAAAAACCGGAGCTAGATGTTTTCAGACGGCCTAAGCGGACTTTGCAAATTCTAAATATGTGAGAGAGAACCGATATGACAACCCAACCTTTATTGTTCCGCCGCCTTTGCGCTTCACTGTTGTTGTGCGCCGCGTTGCCCGCCTGCGCCGCCGATGCGGGCGGTTTGCAGCAGTTGCGGCAGGTTTTCGAGCCTTCGGGAGCGGTTCAGCTTGCCGACGGCCGCGTGCTGGCGGTGGAGGACGAAGCGGCGCGCGCGTTCAACCTGCTGGATTTTAAAAACGGCAGCCTGCATGAAAACGAAGCCGCCGATGCCGAACTGCTGGCCTCGTTCAACCGCGAATTGAGCGATTTGGAAGCGCTCGCCCAAGACGGCGAAGGCTGGATTTATGCCGTTTCTTCACATTCGGAAACCAAACAAAACGAACGGCAGGCCGGGCGCGAACATTTGGTGCGCTTTAAAATCCAAGGCAACCGCGCCGCCGGGATCAGCTATGCGCCCAACCTGAAAGATGCGTTGCTGCAAAACGAAAGCGTGCGCCGCAGCATCGCCGCCCAAACCGGCGGCCGCCGGATTGATTTCCACACCATGAATATCGAAGGGCTGCATTACGACACCGCCGCCAAGCGCCTGCTGCTGGCGTTGCGCGATCCGCTGCCGCTGATTGTGGCGGTGGATAACCCGCAAGAGGTGTTCGGCAAAGGCGCCGCGCCCAAATTCGGCGAAACCGTGGTGTTGAAGCTCAACGGCGGCGGCATCCGCTCGCTCGCCTACGACCCTGTGCTGAAAACCTATCTGATTGCCAACGAAATCACCGGCAGCAACGGCAAGGGCCAGTCGCAATTGTGGGCATGGAACGGCCGCGCCGCCTCGGCACCCGTTGCGCTTAACCTGCCCGCAGCGGCGGAGCTGAAAAACATCGAAGCGGTAACGCCGGTGAACACGGGCGGCAAGCCTTATCTGCTGCTGATGGGCGACGAAGGCAGCGCGAAAAAACAGCGCGGCGCGCGTTATGTGTTGGTGGATTACGGCAGTTTGAAGAAATAGGGCGGGCAGGGCGGTTAAGCGGGCGTTTGGGCGGAAAACCTCATCATGCCCGCTTCGCTCACAAACGCGTCGAGCGCAATATCGTGCGCTTCGTGCGGCAGGCTGCCGCACAACTGGCAGGCAAAGCCCGCGCCCACCGTGTGCGGTTTCAAGCGGCCTTTCAAAGCCGCCAGCGTAACGTCGTAATAACCGCCGCCCTGGCCCAAACGGTAGCCCTGCCGGTCGATGCCCACCAGCGGCACCAGCAAAACGGTGAGGCGGTGGGCGCGGATTTTGCTGCCGCTAAATTGCGGAATCGCCAAGCTGCCCCGGCTGCGCCTGCGTTCCGCCTTGCGGCCGTCGGCCTGATAGGGGGTGAACCACAGCCGCAGCGAGCGCGGTTCGATATAGGGCAGATAGAGCTTGGCGCCGCGCGTTAAGGCCGTCTGAATAAAGCCGTTTAGGCGCAGCTCGCTGCCTATCGGCCAATAAATGCCGATGCGGCCGCGGCGGCGGATATGGCGTTTCAAAAAACGGTTGGCGGCGCGCTCGGCGCGCGCGCGTTCGTTTTTGCCCAGCGATTGGCGGGCGCGGCGCAGGCTGCGGCGCAGCACGGCTTTATCTTGTGCACTCATTTCAGACGGCCTCTTGTGTTGCGGTGGCATATTCTGCATCAAATTCAATTTCTGTTGGGGTTCGGATTGGGGCTTTTGCAAAAAGCCGGCTTATTCCTAAAAATGTTTTACTTCGTCATACTCGGGCTTGACCCGAGTATCTGTTATTTCTTTTGAAGCAAAAAGATGCTCGGGTCAAGCCCGAGCATGACGCAGAGGTTTTAAGATGCCGGCAGGAGTTTTGCAAAGGCCGCAGGCCGAGACCTTTGCAAAATTAAAAAAACATCACAAAAAATTTATTTCCAGTCATTCCCGCGTAGGCGGGAATCCAGTCGTTTTTTCATAAGTTATTGAAATAAAATGCTTGATAGTTTTAAGGCTGGATTCCCGCCTACGCGGGAATGACGGAATTTAAGCATTTCAGACGGCATTCAGGGTATTTTTGCAAAGGCCGCAGGCCGTCTGAAAACAGATTTCAGACGGCCTGCGGTTTGCCGGCAATGCGGTGCTGCCTATTCGGGGCGCATTTGCGGGAACAGAATCACATCGCGGATAGACGGCGCGTCGGTAAGCAGCATCACCAAGCGGTCCAGCCCGATGCCGCTGCCGCCGGTGGGGGGCAGGCCGTATTCCATGGCGCGGATGTAGTCGGCGTCGTAGTGCATGGCTTCGTCGTCGCCGGCGTCTTTTTGCGCCACTTGCGCTTTGAAGCGGGCGGCTTGGTCTTCGGGGTCGTTCAATTCCGAATAACCGTTGGCCAGCTCGCGGCCGACGATAAACAGCTCGAAGCGGTCGGTTAAGCCGGGCTTGGTGTCGGAAGCGCGCGCCAAGGGCGATACTTCCACGGGGTAGTCGATGATAAAGGTGGGGTTCCACAGCTTGCCTTCGGCACATCCTTCAAACAGCGCCAGTTGCAGGCTGCCGATGCCGGGCGAGGGCGGGATTTTTTCGCCGTGTTTCACGATTTCCTGTTTCAGCCATTCGGCGTCGTTCAATTGTCCGTCGGTGTAGTGCGGGTTGTATTTTTTGATGGCTTCGAGAATGGTCAGGCGCTCGAACGGGCTTTCCAGATCGACTTCTTGGCCGTTGTAGCTGATTTTGGCGGTGCCGCACACGGCTTGGGCGGCATGGCGGATCACGCCTTCGGTCATTTCCATCATGCGCTCGTAGGTGCAGAAGGCTTCGTAGAATTCCATCATGGTGAATTCGGGGTTGTGGCGGGTGCTCATGCCTTCGTTGCGGAAGCTGCGGTTGATTTCAAAC
>JBHALY010000281.1:0-9875 GCA_041827905.1 Neisseria dentiae | reverse complement strand
GGTAGCCGTATTTCAGGCCGAAGTAATAAGGTTTTTCGGCATCAACAAAATCGCGCGGCGAATAAGTGGCCAGATTCACCACCCCGCCCAGCGCATCGCTGCCGTAAAGCGCGGAATACGGCCCTTTCACGATGTCCACCTGCTTGAGCGTGTCGGGTTCGACTAAATCGCGGCCGGAAACCGCACCGTTGTTGTTGCCACCACCGGCATAGGCTTCGGGCAGGCGCACGCCGTCCACCATCATCAGGATGCGGTTGCCGTCGATGCCGCGGATATTCACGCCCGCGTTACCGCGCCGCGTGTTGTCCGACGGCACCCATACGCCCGGTTCGTATAAAAACACATCGTCCAGATTCGCAGCCGCAGCCTGATTCAGGGCTTGCCGCGACACCACCGCCACATTCGGCGCGGCGCGGTCGAGCTTTTGCGCATTGCGGTCGGCGGTTACGGTGATGGTTTCCAGTTCGGCGGTTTCAGGCCGCACGGTTTCTGCATAAAGCGCGGGGGCGGCAAAAGCCATTACCACGGCGCAGGCGGCAGGTTTTAATTTCATGTTTTTTTCTCCAAACAAACCAATAATTTCAAACAGTTTGGTTAGCAGCCTGTCAGCTTCTTTTCAGACGGCCTTCTTGATAAAATAATTGATAATGGTTCGTATTTATATATTTAATTTATGAAAAAGACAAGTTTTACAATGTAAAAAGCCAGCCGCACATAAAATAGTGCAAAAACCCGATTCCGCGCGCCGTCTGCTGTTTTTCAAAACAAACAGGCCGTCTGAAAAAATCTTTTCAGACGGCCTGTTTGGCAACTTCATATAGTGGAATCAATAAAAAACTGGTACAAGGCGGCCTGCCGCAGACAGTACAAATAGTACGGCAAGGCAGGCCAACGCCGTACCAGTTTCTTTAGTGATTTCACTATATCCGATAATTAATCCGCTTCGGGATACGTGCCTTTCACCAAAATATCTTTGGTTACATCATGAATATCGCGGTGGCCGGTAAACGCCATCGAAATATCCATTTCTTTATACAAAATCTCCAGCGCGCGGGTAACGCCCTCTTCGCCGTATGCGCCCAAACCATAAAGGAAGGCGCGCCCTATCATGGTGCCGCGCGCGCCGAGCGCCCACGCTTTGAGAATATCCTGCCCGCTGCGGATGCCGCTGTCGAGCCACACTTCGATATTGCTGCCCACCGCGCCCACAATATCGGGCAGGGCTTTGATGGTGGAAACGGTGTCGTCGAGCTGGCGGCCGCCGTGGTTGGAAACTACGATGGCATCCGCCCCGCTCTTCACGGCCAGCTCGGCGTCTTCAGGCTCCATAATGCCTTTGATAATCAGCTTACCGCCCCACAAATCTTTGATGCGGGCAACATCATCCCAGCTTAAGCGCGGGTCGAACTGTTCGGAAGTCCACGAAGAAAGCGACGACAAATCGCCCACGTTTTTGGCATGGCCGACGATGTTGCGGAACGTGCGCCGCTCCGTGTTGAGCATTTTCATGCACCATTCGGGCTTGGTGGCCAGATTAATCAGGTTGGTGAGCGTGGGTTTCGGCGGCGCGGAAAGGCCGTTTTTGATGTCTTTATGGCGCTGGCCGAGCACCTGCAAATCGGCGGTGAGAATCAGCGCCGAACAGTTCGCCGCCTGCGCGCGCTTAATCAGGTTTTGCATAAACTCGCGGTCGCGCATCACATAAAGCTGAAACCAAAACGGCGCACTGGTGTTTTCGGCTACATCCTCAATCGAACAAATCGACATGGTGGAAAGCGAAAACGGTATGCCGAATTTTTCGGCGGCGCGGGCGGCCAGAATTTCGCCGTCGGCGTGCTGCATACCGGTAAAGCCCGTCGGCGCGATGGCCACCGGCATTTTCACGTCCTGCCCGATCATCTTGGTGGCCAGGCTGCGGCCTTCCATATCCACCAGCACGCGCTGGCGGAACTTAATGTTTTTGAAATCCGAAGTGTTTTCGCGGTAAGTGGTTTCCGACCACGAACCCGAATCGGCATAGTCGTAAAACATTTTCGGCACTTTGCGCTTGGCAACCCGGCGCAGGTCTTCGATGCAGGTCATCTTGCTCAAATCACGTTTCATACTTCACTCCACCTTGATAACTTGTTAATTTATTTATATTTTACAAACAACCTAACAAACAGGCTGTTTGAGAACCTTTATCAATTTACACCAAGCAACCGGATATATCAAACGCCTGAGGCCGTCTGAAAACATATACTTGACTAAAACACTCAGATATTAGACAATCCGCCGGACACAACCACCACAATACCAACAATACTGCCATGCGACTCACCACAAAAGGGCGGTTTGCCGTTACCGCCATGATAGATTTGGCGCTCAACGCCCAAAACGGCGCCGTGAAGCTCAGCGCCATCAGCGAGCGGCAGCATATTTCCCTTTCCTATTTAGAACAGCTTTTCAGCAAGCTGCGCCGCGCCGAGCTGGTGGAAAGCCTGCGCGGCCCCGGCGGCGGCTACGTTCTGGCCGCCCCCGCAACCGAAATCAACATCGCCCAAATCATCGCCGCCGCCGAAGACTGTTTGGATGCCACCCAATGCAGCAGCAAGGCCGACTGCCACAAAGGTTCGCCCTGCCTTACCCACGAACTGTGGGAAAACCTGAACAAAACCATCCACAACTACCTCAGCAGCATTACCCTGCAAAGCATTATCGACCGCAAAAACGCCGGTCATGCCCAAGTGGTGGACTTCACCCACACCCACATTCATTAAAAACCCATAAATCAAGAAAGAACCCAACCATGACCATCAAAACCCCGATTTACCTCGATTACGCCGCCACCACCCCCGTCGACCCGCGCGTGGCCGCCAAAATGATTCCTTATTTAACCGAACAGTTCGGCAACCCCGCCTCCAACAGCCACAGCTTCGGCTGGACGGCCGAAGAAGCCGTAGAAAACGCCCGTGCCGAAATCGCCAAACTGATTAACGCCGACGCCAAAGAAATCGTGTTTACCAGCGGCGCCACCGAATCCAACAACCTCGCCATCAAAGGCGCGGCGCAGTTCTACAAAAGCAAAGGCAAACACCTCATCACCGTGAAAACCGAACACAAAGCCGTGCTCGACACCATGCGCGAACTCGAACGCCAGGGCTTTGAAGTAACCTATCTGGGCGTGCAGGAAAACGGCCTGATTGATTTAAACGAACTCAAAGCCGCCATCCGCGACGACACCATCCTGATTTCCGTGATGTGGGTCAACAACGAAATCGGCGTGATCCAAGATATTCCCGCCATCGGCGAAATCTGCCGCGAAAACAAAATCATCTTCCACGTCGATGCCGCCCAAGCCGCCGGCAAAACCCCGATTGACGTGGAAGCCGCCAAAGTCGACCTGCTCAGCCTTTCCGCCCACAAAATCTACGGCCCCAAAGGCATCGGCGCCCTGTATGTTCGCCGCAAACCGCGCGTGCGCCTCGAAGCGCAAATGCACGGCGGCGGCCACGAGCGCGGCTTCCGCTCCGGCACTTTGGCCACCCACCAAATCGTCGGCATGGGCGAAGCCTTCCGCCTCGCCCGCGAAGAATTGGAACAAGACCGCGCCCATGCCCTCAAACTGCGAGAACTGTTTTTAAAAGGCATCGAGGGCATCGAAGAAGTGTATATCAACGGCGATTTGGAACAGCGCGTGCCCACCAACCTCAACGTGAGCTTCAACTTCGTCGAAGGCGAAAGCCTGATTATGGCCGTGAAAGAGCTGGCCGTATCCAGCGGCTCCGCCTGCACTTCCGCCTCGTTGGAACCCAGCTACGTTTTGCGCGCCCTCGGCCGCAACGACGAACTCGCCCACTCTTCCCTGCGCATCACCTTCGGCCGCATGACCACCGAAGAAGAAGTGAAATTCGCCGCCGAACTGATCAAATCGAAAATCGGCAAACTGCGCGAACTCTCGCCTTTGTGGGAGATGTTTAAAGAAGGGATTGATTTGAATACCGTAGAATGGGCGGAACATTAAGATTGATGCGCGAGGCCGTCTGAAACATTGGGCGTAACAACCCAACCGCCCGTCTTGAATTCCTTTCAGACGGCCTTAAATAAAGTAAAAGAAACCGACTAACCGATAATCCACACAAGGAACCCACATCATGGCATACAGCGACAAAGTGATCGATCACTACGAAAACCCCCGCAACGTCGGCTCGTTCGACAAAAACGACGAATCGGTCGGCACCGGCATGGTCGGCGCGCCCGCCTGCGGCGACGTGATGAAGCTGCAAATCAAAGTAAACGACGAAGGCGTTATCGAAGATGCAAAATTCAAAACCTACGGCTGCGGCTCAGCCATCGCCTCTTCTTCGCTGATCACCGAATGGGTGAAAGGCAAAAGCCTCGACGAAGCACTGGCCATCAAAAACAGCGAAATCGCCGAAGAGCTGGAGCTGCCGCCCGTAAAAGTGCACTGCTCGATTCTGGCCGAAGACGCGATTAAAGCCGCCGTTTCCGACTACAAAAAGAAAAAAGGCGTTTAACGCTTTCAGACGGCCTGTAACGGCTTGGATACAAGGCCGTCTGAAAACACGTTCCGGATTTCATAAAACGCACGAAAAAGGAATCAACGTGCCCTTTACCGAAGCGGAAACCCAATCCCTATTGGCCGAAAAAGGCATAGGCAAAACCGTGTTGCAGCGTTTGCAGCAAATGGGTTTGGACGATGCCGCCAAACTCGCCCGCGCCGACGTTAACGATATTCTGCAACAAGGCGCGGCCCTAACCGGCTCGAGCTGCTGGAAAAACAGCCCGCAGGCCAAAGCCGCCGTCGCCGCCGCAGTAGCTTGGGCGAAACGGCAAACCAAAGCCTAGGGTCTGTCGACAATTAACGCAACGGCGGTATTTTTGGTCAAAATCCCCCGTCTGCGGCGTTAAAAATGCTCGCAAGGTGTTCAACCTTGCTGCGCTTTTTGCCTTGCATACGCGGTTTTTGCCTCAAAAAACCGCTTCGCCGGTCAATTGTCGACAGACCCTAGGGCTTGCTATATACCCGCCCGTTTAAACCGTTGCGGCCGACGCACAACCTGCAATATTTTGGCATCACAAGGATAAAGACAATGATCACCCTAACCGAAAAAGCCGCCAACCATATCCAAACCTTTCTCACCAAACGCGGCAAAGGCGAAGGCATCCGCTTGGGCGTGAAAACCAGCGGCTGCTCCGGCATGGCCTATACTTTGGAATTTGTTGACGACGTACAGCCTGAAGATTTGGTATTCGAAGGCTTCGGCGTGAAAGTATTCGTCGACCCCAAAAGCCACGTTTACCTCGATGGCACCGAGCTTGACTACACCAAAGAGGGCTTGCAGGAAGGCTTCAAGTTCCAAAACCCCAACGTGAAAGACGAATGCGGCTGCGGTGAGAGCTTCCACGTTTAACAAACGGAGACCTTTGCAAAACTTCCAGATGTGGATGCAGTTCAAGGCGTAGCAGAGCAGCGAGCGCAGACATAACATGAAGTTAGGCAAGCGAACGAGCAGCGCACAACGCAGAAATGCGCCGCAGACGGGGGTTTTGCAAAGGTCTCAAACGATATAAGCGCCCTCTCCCGCCTTCATTAAAAAACAGCAGAAGCAGATGAATCAATAGAAAATATCGGATACAGGTATCCGGCCTACGCATAAATTTCTTTTTATCGCTGTATTTCCGCAAAGCATCAGGCCGTCTGAAAAAACTTTTTCAGACGGCCTGATGCTTTCCGCTGCAACCCTTATCTTCTTCTGCGGCTGCCGGGCAGCGGCATATCCGCCCATTTCATGATGTTGGCCACTTCGGCGGGGTTCAGCTCGTAAAACTGGCCGCGTTTGAGGCGGTTGGGCAGGCCGATGGGGCCGAAGCCCACGCGCACCAGGCGGCTGACGGTTAGGCCGAAGTGCTCGAAAATGCGGCGCACTTCACGGTTGCGGCCTTCTTTAATCACGATGTTATACCATTTATTCGCCCCTTCGCCGCCCTGCTCGTAAATACGCTCGGCCGTCGCCAAGCCGTCTTCCAGCATCACGCCTTCTTCGGTGAGTGTTTTCATCTGGTCGGTGCTCATCTCGCCCAACACGCGCACGGCGTATTCGCGCTCCACTTCAAAGCTGGGGTGGGCGAAACGGTTTACCAGTTCGCCCGAGGTGGTGAGAATCAGCAGGCCGCTGGTGTTGATGTCCAAGCGGCCGATGGCCACCCAGCGGCTGCTGGCGGCCTGCGGCAGGCGGTCGAAAATGCTCACGCGCCCTTGCGGGTCGTCGCGCGATACGATTTCGCCCTCCTGTTTATAGTAAAGAATGATGCGCGGCAGGCGGTCGGGCCATTTGAGCTTGATGACGCTGCCTTTCACCTGCACTTGGTCGTCGGGCGATACTTTGTCGCCCAATTGCGCGGTTTTGCCGTTTACCGTTACCAAGCCGTGGCTGATCCATTCTTCCATTTCGCGGCGCGAACCCACGCCTGATGCGGCCAGCGCTTTTTGCAGGCGCACCGGCTCGAAGCTTTCCAAATCGGCGCGTTTTTCTTTCAAATCGCGGGCACGCTCCATGATTTTTTGGTTGGGGTTGCGCACCACCAGTTTTTTGGCGCGCGCCGCCTGCGTTTTCGGTGCGGTGCCCTGATCGCGTTTCGGCTTGGCTTTGAGGCCGTCTGAAACTTTTTCAGACGGCCTGCGGGCGGGCTTTTTCTTATCCGCCACACCATCGCGGAATTCGCGTTTGCTTACGGTTTTTTTAGACATTTCGGGTTCTCCTAACGCGTTTTGCTGCCTGAACAAAACGGTTCTTCTGCGGCCTTGCGGCGGGCAGGTCGGGTTGGTAAAAAGGTTTTTCAGACGGCCTGTATTATTAGAAACCTGGCCGTCTGAAACTTAATTCAAACGGATATCGGCGTTTCCGCTTTCAGGGGTTTCCTGCTCTTCAAATGTCTCCGGCTCTTCGCCGCTGTCGGCCGGTTCGATCAAATCGGGCAGCACCAGTTCGCCCAATTCGGTCAGCGGAGGCAGCTCTTCCAAACTTTCGAGCTGCAAATCGCTTAAAAACACATGGGTGGTGGCCCACAGCGCGGGGCGGCCGACCGAATCGCGGTGGCCGATGATTTCAATCCAGCCCCGGTCTTGCAGCGTCTGCATCACGTTTTGCGACACCGCCACGCCGCGTATGCCCTCAATGTCGCCGCGCGTAACCGGCTGCTGGTAGGCGATAATCGCCAGCGTTTCCATCACCGCGCGCGAATAGCGCGGCGCGCGCTGCTCCTGCAAACTGCCCAGCCGCTCAAACGCCGCCTGCGCGATTTGGAAACGCCAGCCCTCATGGGTGTGCGTCAATTGCAGGGCGCGGTTGTGCCAGCGGGCTTTCAGGTTGGCCAACACGTCGATAAGTTTATCCTGCGACAGCGGCGGCACGCACAGCTCGCGCATGGTTTTTTCGCTTAAAGGCTCGGTTTGGGTTAAAAGCGCGGCTTCGATCAGCGCATCGGGGGGGAGTTTTTCGGTCATGGTTTTATTTGGCTTTCAGACGGCCTGTTTCGGCAACAGGCCGTCTGAAACATAAGTTAATCTTTCTGCTTCAATATATTAAACCCACGCTTCTCGGCTTCGGGTAAATCTTGTTCGGCGATAGTATATACGTTGATGCTGCCGGTTTGGCCGCCGCACACGGCGGGGAACATCATGCCGTGCAAAACCTGTTTTTCGGCGGTATACACGCGTATGCCCTGCAATTGGCTTTTCATGGCTTCGAGGCTGGTGCCGCCGCCTTCGCATTGGCGCGAACCGTCGGATTTATAGATTTGGACGCGCTCTTCGGACGGTTTGGTTGCCGGCTGGTTCAGGCCGTCTGAATGGGCGCAGGCGGTTAAAGATAAGATGGCTGCCCATAATGCGGCGGAAAATATCGGTTTCATGAGGGTTTTCCTTTTCTCTCTGCCTTTCTGGCTTCCCTCGCGGCTTTAAGCTCGGCTTCTTTCTGTTTGGCTGCTTTCAGCCAGCTTTCCCATTGATGCGGTGTTTCCAAGGTGATGCGCCCGATTTGGCCGTCGCGGAAGTCGGTGAGGGTGTTTTCGGCGGCTTTTTGGTAGTTGATGCGGCCGCCGCTTAAAACTGCGCCGCGTTTTTTGGCTATCCATTCGAGCCAGTCGGTGTCTTGCCAATGGCTGCTGGGGTCTTTGTCGGCCTGATAGCGTGTTTGCAGCAGCGGCAGATAATGGCGGCGCAGGTAGTCTAAAAGTTCGAGGGCGACTTCTTCTTCGTCGAGCGCGTTGCGGCCGACGGCGCCGCTGGCGGCAAGGTTGTAGCCGCTCTCTTCGACGATGATTTTCGGCCACAACATGCCGGGAGTGTCGTAGAGCCAGAAGTCGTCGGCGAGAAACAGGCGCTGCTCGGCTTTGGTGATGCCGGGTTCGTTGCCGGTTTTGGCGGATTTTTTGCCGATCATGCCGTTAATCAGGGTGGATTTGCCTACATTGGGTATGCCGCAAATCAATACGCGCAGGGGTTTGTCGATGCCGCCGCGGTTGGGCATCATGGCGCGGCAGGCGCGGGTGATTTTGGCGATTGCGGCGGTTTCGGAGGAATCGAGCGCGATGGCTTGGGTGTCGGGGCGGCTGTTGTAGTGTTCCAGCCAAATTGCGGTACGCTCTGGGTCGGCCAAATCCTGTTTGTTGAGGATTTTGAGCTTGGGCTTGCCTTTGGAAAGCTGAGCCAGCAGGGGGTTTTCGCTGGATGCGGGCAGGCGGGCGTCGAGCATTTCGATTACCATGTCCACGCTTTTGATGCGCTCGGCGATGGCCTTTTTGGCTTTGTTCATGTGGCCGGGAAACCATTGGATTGCCATAGTGTGCTGCTCTTTCGGGGTGGTTGTTCGGCTTGGAGGCCGTCTGAAAAGTTGCGGGTTTGATGTTTATTTGATAGTAATCAGGCAGCCCTGAAGCAGGCTGCCTGAATGTTTGCGGCATTATAACACGGAGTGGGGTTTGCTTTCAGACGGCCTGGGCCGTCTGAAAACTCAGCGTTCCGCCAAACGGTTGAGCTGGCGGTGGCGCACCAGCAGTTCGTAGTGTCCTTGCAGGCGCTCGGCCAGTTTTTCCACCACATACACCGAGCGGTGCTGGCCGCCGGTGCAGCCTATGCCGATGGTAACGTAGCTGCGGCTTTCCACCTGCATCTGCGGCAGCCAGCGGCCCATAAAGTTGCCGATGTCGTTAATCATTTCCTGCACGGCGGGCTGGTTGCCTAAATAATCCTGAATCGGTTTGTCCATGCCGTTGAAGGGGCGCAGTTCGGTGTCGTAATAGGGGTTGGGCAGGCTGCGCATATCAAACAGAAAGTCAACGTTGGTGGGCACGCCGTATTTGAAACCGAACGATTCCAAAATCACCAGCAGGCCCTGCCGTTCGTGTTTGAGCCATTGCTGCACGGTGTGGCGCAGCTGCTGGGCGTTCATTTTGGAAGTGTCGATGCAGTAGGCGGCTTCGCGCAGGGGAAACAGCCAGGTTTTTTCCTGTTGCAGGCTTTCCAGCAGGGTCAGGGTTTGGCCGGAAAGCGGGTGGCTGCGGCGGGTTTCCGAAAAACGGCGCACCAAAACGCCCTCTTCGGCTTCGAGAAATAAAATTTCCACTTCGTGCCCCTGCTCGCGCAGGGCTTGGATTTGGGTTTGCGCTTCTTTGATGTCGATGCGCGAGCGGATATCCATGCTGATGCCCAACTGGGTAACTTCGCTGCTTTCGGCATGGTAGGCCACGAGGCCGGGCAGGAGTTTGATGGGCAGGTTATCGACGCAGTAGTAGCCCAAATCTTCCAGAAGTTTGAGCGCAACAGACTTTCCCGAGCCGGAAAGCCCGCTAATCAATACTATTTTCATGGCTGG
>JBHALY010000280.1:0-9720 GCA_041827905.1 Neisseria dentiae | reverse complement strand
TACTACTTGTACTGTCTGCGGCTTGCTGCCTTGTATCGAAAGTTAATTTAATCCGCTATAAAACTCACCGCGGCCGACTTCGATTACACGTCCGCCGACTTCGATGTAATCATTGTCCACCGCCAGCGACAAGCGGTTGGGGCGGCCCATGCCGTCGCCTTGGAAAATGGTGCGCGTCAGTGGGGCGCGGCCGCAATGGGCGTAATACGCGCCGAGATTGGCGCAGGCGGAGCCGGTGCCGCTGTCTTCCAACACCACTTGGCCTGAGGTGAAAAACAGGCGGCTGTACACGGTGTCGCCTGCTTCGTACCACAGATACAGCACGTCGCGCGGGCAATCGCGGCAGAGTGTGCGCAGGCCTTCGGCATCCGGCGCAGCTGCTTGCAGCGCAGCCAAGCTCATCACCTGCATCAATAATTGCTCGGAACCGCTGTTGACGCGGTAGGCGTGTTCGGCCAAATCGGCGGTGTGCACACCCAGCATTCGGGCAAATTCACCGGCGGTGGCAGCGGCGGTTTCGCAGGTGTAACCCGCTATCCGCATCACGGCGCGGCCGTCGGCGCAGTGGATGTCGACCGGTTTGGCGCGGGTGTGCAGGGTAAAGCTCTCGGGCAGGCCGCGCAGCTTTTGCAAGACGGCGGCGGTGCCGATCACGGGATGGCCGGCCAGCGGCAGCTCGTAATCGGGGGTGAAGATGCGCAGTTGGTCGCCGAACACGAACACGGTTTCGCTCAAATTAAACTGTTTGGCAACGGCCTGCATTTGCGCGTCGTCCAAGCCGCAGGCTTCGGGAAACACGGCCAGCGGATTGCCGCCGAAATGGGTTTCGGCAAAGACGTTGGCCAATACAAAGGGGTAGTTTCGGTTCATGGTTTTCTCCGGGGCAGGGTAATGCCTGTCTGAAAGGTTTATGGTTTGATGATTCTAACAGCCATTTTTTCAGACGGCCTGCAAACTCGAAACGTAGCTCGCGAAGCGTTGCAGCAGGGCGGCGGCTTCGGGGGTGTTTTGCGCGGGTTCGGCGTGTTGCCTGCCGTGGTGGCGGCGCAGGTAGCCGCTCATCACGCCGGCGCTGAATTCGGGGTGGAACTGCACGCCCCAGGTGTGTTTGCCCAGGCGGAAGGCGTGATGCGCTTCGTGCGGGTTGCGGCACAGCAAAACGGCTTGCGGCGGCAGTTTCAGCGCGCTTTGGCGGTGGACGGTGTGGGCGGGAAAGCGGCTGCCCAGCGGGGCGAACAGCGGGTCGTCGTCGCAGGCGGGCAGGCGTTCGATGGTTTGGGTGCCGATTTCGAGGCCGTTGGGGTTGTCGCCTGCTTCGCCGCCGAGTGCGTGCGCCAGCAGTTGGTGGCCGTAGCACAGCCCGAACAGCGGCAGGCCGTGTCCGTGGGCTTGCGAGAGCCAGCGGGCGGTGCGCTCGCTCCAATCGGCTTTGTCGCTCACCATTTCGTGCGAGCCGGTGATGACGGCGGCGGCGCAGTTTGACGGGGCGGGCAGGGCGGCTGCGCGCGAAACGTCGACCACGCGGGTTTTGCACTGCTTGCCGTTTAAGGCGCGGTAGACCATGTCGTCGAAATCTCCGTGGGCGGCGGCGATTTCGGGAAAGGTGTGTCCGGTTTGGATGATAAGGATGGGTTTCATGTTCAGACGGCCTTTAACGGATGGGCTGGTGTACGGTAACGAGTTTGGTGCCGTCGGGGAAGGTGGCTTCGATCTGCACTTCGTGCACCATGTCGGCCACGCCTTCCATCACGTCGTTGACGTCCAGCAGGGTGGCGCCGTAGTTCATCAGTTCGGTCACGCTCATGCCGTCGCGGGCGGCTTCTTGAAGGTGGCTGGAAATATAGGCCACGGCTTCGGGATAGTTGAGCTTCAGGCCGCGCGCGCGGCGTTTGGCGGCCAACTCGCCGGCGAGAAACAGCATCAGTTTTTCTTGTTCGCGGCTGGTGAGGTGCATGGGGGGTTCCTTGTGGTGGTTGGTTTTCAGACGGCCTATGCCTGTCTGAAAAAATGATTCGGGTGCGGTTTATACGCTCAAATATTGCTGGATCAGCTCTTCGGTGAGTTCGCCGCCCCCGCCCTGCGCCACGCAATGGCCGCGCTCGAGCAGCACGAAGTGGTCGGCCAGCAGTTTGATCAGGTTGAGTTTCTGCTCGACGATTAACACGGTCAGCCCCCATTCCTGATTGAGGCGGCGGATCACGCGGGTGATGTCGTCGACGATATTGGGCTGGATGCCTTCGGTGGGTTCGTCGAGAATCAGCAGGCTGGGGTTGAGTATCAGCGCGCGACCGATGGCGAGCTGTTGCTGCTGGCCGCCGGAGAGATCGCCGCCGCGCCGCTGTTTCATGTCGTAGAGCACGGGAAACAGCTCGTAAATCATCTCGGGCACGCCGGCGCTGCGCTCGCCGGTGCGTTTGCGGTAAACCGGCAGGCTGATTCGGAGGTTGTCTTCCACGCTTAATTGCGAAAAGATCTGCCGCCCCTGCGGCACGTAGGCGATGCCCAAATAAGGGCGTTTTTCGGCGCGCTGTTTGAGCAGGTCGGTGCCGTCGTAGGCAAGTTGCTCGGCTTTGGCGGCCACTTGCCCCATGATGGATTTGAGCAGGGTGGTTTTGCCCACGCCGTTGCGGCCGATGATGCAGGTGCATTGTTTTTCGGGCGCGGTGAAGCTGATGTCGTGCAGGATGTGGCTTTGGCCGTAGTATTGGTTGAGGTTTTTTACGCTTAACATGGTTTTCCTTTCGGAGGCCGTCTGAAAGGTTTTCAGACGGCTTGAAGTATGGCTTGCGGTTTGCCTATGCCTGTCTGAAAGGTTTTTCAGACAGGCATAATTCATGCTGCCTTTTGGCCGCCGCCCAGATACACATCGATCACTTGTTGGTTGTTCTGTACTTCGCTCAGGCTGCCTTCGGCGAGGATGCTGCCTTGATGCAATACGGTAACCTGGCGGGCGATTTTGCGCACGAATTCCATATCGTGTTCAATCACGGCGATGGCCTGTTCGCCTGCCAGCGAGGTGAGCAGTTCGGCGGTGCGCTCGATTTCGCCGTGGGTCATGCCGGTAACGGGTTCGTCGATTAACAGCAGCTTGGGCTTCTGCATCAGCAGCATGCCGATTTCCAGCCATTGCTTTTGGCCGTGCGACAACACGCCGGCGTCGCGGCTGCGGGTGGCGGTGAGGCCGATGGTTTGCAACACGCTGTCGAGCAGGTCGTTTTGTTCGCCGGTCAGTTTGCGGCCTTTGCCGAACAGCGCGCTGAACACGCTTTTGCTGCCGGCGGCGGCCAGCGACAGGTTGTCGTACACGCTGAGCGATTCGAACACGGTGGGCGTTTGGAATTTGCGCCCCACGCCCGCGCAGGCGATTTCGGCTTCGCTCATTTCCAACAGGTTGTAGCGCTGACCGAGCCACACGTCGCCGGTGTCGGGGCGGGTTTTGCCGGTGATGATGTCCATCATGGTCGATTTGCCCGCGCCGTTGGGGCCGATGATGCAGCGCAACTCGCCTTTGTCGATATAGAGGTTGAGGTTGTTGATGGCTTTGAAGCCGTCGAAACTCACCGACACGTCTTCCATATAGAGAATGTATTTGTTGTCGATGTGCAGGTTGTCGAAACGGTTGCGGTTGGCTTTGGCTTTCATGCGGCGCCCTCCTGTGCGGCGGCGGGTTGGTCGGGTTCTTCGGGTTCGGCGGCCCGTTTGCGGGCAACCAGGCCGGCGATGCCGTCTTTCAGGAAAATGGTTACCAGCACGAACAGCGCGCCCAAGAAAAACAGCCAGGCGTCGGGCAGGGCGGCGGTGAGCCAGGTTTTGGCGTAGTTCACCGCAAACGCGCCGATAATCGCGCCGTACAGCGTGGCGCGGCCGCCCAAGGCCACCCAAACGATGATTTCAATCGACATCAGCGGCGCAAATTCGCTCGGATTAATGATGCCCACCTGCGGCACATACAAGGCACCGGCCACACCGGCGAGCATGGCGGAAAACACGAACACCGCAAGTTTGATGTGTTCGACGCGAAAGCCCACGAAACGCACGCGCATTTCGGCATCGCGGGTGGCAATAATCAGCTTGCCCAAGCGTGTGTTCATCACACTGCGCAAGAAGGCGTATACCGCTAAGATGACGATGCCGGTGATGGCAAACAAGGCCACGCGGGTAGCATCGGCGGTGAGGTTGAAACCGAGCAGGGTTTTGAAACCGGTGAGGCCGTTGTTGCCGCCGAAACCGGTTTCGTTCAGATAAAATGCCAGCATCAGCGCATAAGTCATGGCCTGGGTGATGATGGAAAGATACACGCCCGATACCCGCGAGCGGAAACACAGGCCGCCGATAACAAACGCCAGCAGGCCGGGGGCGAACAGCATCATCACGAGCGCCCAAGCAAAATATTCCGAGCCGCTCCAAAACCACGGCAATTCGCTCCAGCCGAGAAACACCATAAAATCAGGCAGGCTACCGGGCACGCCGCCGGCGCGGGTGAGATACATGCCCATCGCGTAGCCGCCCAAGGCGAAAAACGCGCCGTGGCCGAGGCTGAGTATGCCCAAATAGCCCCAAGCCAGATCCAAGGCCAGCGCCAGCAGCGCGTAGCATAAGTATTTGCCCAGCAGGGTAACGGTGTAGGTGGAAATATGCAGCAGGCTTTCAGACGGCATCACAAGGTTGCCGATGGGCACAATAATCAGCAGCAACACCAGAAAACCCAGCGTCAGCCTGCCCAAAAGCGGTTCGCGTTGGAATGTGTTTAAGATGAAGGAATTCATTCGACACCTCGACCTTTCTGCGGAAACAGGCCGCGCGGAAATTTTTGGATAAACAGGATAATCACCACCAGCATCACGGCTTTGGCCAGCACCGCGCCCAGCCACGGCTCCATCATTTTGTTCAACACGCCCAGCATCAGACCGGAAACCAGTGTGCCCCACAGGTTGCTCACGCCGCCGACCACCACCACCATAAACGAGTCGACGATGTATTGCTGACCGAGATTGGGGCCGACGTTGGCCAGTTGCGACAGCGCCACGCCCGCCACGCCGGCGATGCCCGAGCCTAAGCCGAAAGTGAGCATATCCACTTTGCGGTCGCTGATGCCCACCGCGCGCGCCATATTGCGGTTCATCGACACCGCGCGCACTTCCAAGCCCAAGCGGGTGCGTTTCATCACCGCCCACAGCGCCAAGAAGCAGGCGAGGCAGAAAAAGAAGATATAGATGCGGTTCCAAGTGATGGAAAGGCCGTTAACGATTTCGAGCGAACCGCTCATCCAATCGGGCGTTTGCACCATGCGGTTAAGCGGCGAGAAAACACTGCGCACCGCCTGTTGCAGAATCAGGCTGATACCGAAAGTGGCCAGCAGCGTTTCCAGCGGGCGGCCGTAGAGATGGCGCACCACCAGCCGTTCAATCAGAATCCCCACCAAACCGCTCACCACAAACGCTACCGGCACCGCCACCAATACCGAAGCACCGATATGGTTGGGCATCAGCAGCTGCACCACATAGGCGCAGTAAGCCCCGATCATCATCAACTCGCCGTGCGCCATATTGATTACGCCCATCACGCCGAAGGTAATCGCCAATCCGATGGCGGTTAACACCAGCACCGAGCCTAAACTCAAGCCGAAGCTGAAAGTTTCGGCACCTTGCAGCAGCGAGAGCTTGGTTTCCACCGAAGCGGCGGCCTGCAAAGCCTGCTCTTTCAGCGCGGGCGTGGGCGCGTGGGCGGCGTATTGCTCCAGCACCGCCAGATTGTCGGGCGAAGCGTGCTGCCGCAGCAGTTCGACGGCGTGAACGTGGCGGATGAAATCACCGCTTTCCAAATCGGCGCGGGCGATATAGCTTTCCATCATGCTGCGCACGGTGGCCGAGGTTTCGTTTGGCAGCGCGCTTTTCACTTTGTCGAGCGCAGGCGTGCCGCTGGTTTGCAGCAGGGTTTTCATGGCCGCTTCGCGGATGTCGGCATCGGGCGAGCGCAGCGCGTTTTCGGCGTTGTAGGTTCTGATCCACAGGCGCACATCGTTGTCGATGACCACCCGTTTGGCGCCGGCCGGCCGCGCGCCCGCCGCTTCGGGGCGTTCGACGGGGGCGAAACGCTCTTCGCCGCCGTTAAGCGTTTTTTCATAAAACGAACCGCCGGCGGCATACAGACGGCCTTCGGTTAAGGCTTGCAGAATCTGTGCCTGACGGGGGTGCTGGAAACGCACAACCTGCTGCATGGCGGCAAGTTTGCCGTCGAAATCGGCAGCGGCGAGGCGGTTTAAGGCATCGTTGAGGTTTGCCGCCTGAGCAGGCACTGCTGCGGCTGCTGCCGGGGCGGCCGCAGCGGCGGGTTCGGCCATGGCGTTCGACAGCAGCGCCGTGCACAATATGGCGGCTGCCAATAGTTGTTTGATGAAAATCAAAGGCTTCATGGCGGGTGGTTCCTTTTTCTTCTGAATGTGAAGGGATTTCCGGTTAGGCCGTCTGAAAATGCGGCAAGGCGTTCAGACGGCCTGCACGGATAAAACGGCAAAAGACGGTGCGGAATGCTTAGCGCGCGCCTGTCGTGCATTTTTTGGCAACCTTGTCGTAGGCGCCGCAGTTGAGCGGCGGCGTCCAGTCGGCAATC
Source organism: Neisseria dentiae (assembly GCA_041827905.1). Classification (GTDB taxonomy): domain Bacteria; phylum Pseudomonadota; class Gammaproteobacteria; order Burkholderiales; family Neisseriaceae; genus Neisseria; species Neisseria dentiae_B. The sequence continues at coordinate 3,111 of JBHALY010000280.1, read as the reverse complement.
AGGTTTTTCGATTCGCTCAACAGCCCCGACCACGCCTCGCCGTTTACTTCGGGCGTTTGCGCCACCACGTCGAATTGGTCGTCGGTGTGGATTTCGCCGATTAATACGGGTTTGGAAATCATGTGGTTGGCCAGCATTTTGGCTTTGCCGCCGGTGAGGTTGGGCACTTCCACGCCGATTAAGGCGCGCTGCACCGCTTCGCTGTCGGTGGTGCCGGCTTTTTCCACCGCTTTCACCCACATATCGAAACCGATTTTGGTGGCTTCCATCGGGTCGTTGGTAACGGCGTTTTTGTCGCCTTTGAAATCGCGCCAAGATTTGATAAACGCCGCATTGGCAGGCGTATCCACGCTTTCGAAATAGTTCCATGCCGCCAAATGGCCGATGAGCGGCTTGGTGTCGATGCCGGTCAGCTCTTGTTCGCCCACCGAAAACGCTACCACCGGGATAAAGTCGGGCGTGATGCGCTGGTTGGCCAGCTCTTTATAGAAAGGCACGTTGGCATCGCCGTTAACGGTGGACACCACCGCCGTTTTCTTGCCCGCGCTGCCGAATTTTTTCACGTCGGAAACGATAGACTGCCAGTCGGATTGGCCGAACGGCGTGTAGTTGACCATGATGTCGGCTTCGGCAATGCCTTTCGATTTCAGATAGGCCTCGAGAATTTTGTTGGCTGTGCGCGGATACACATAATCCGTGCCCAAGAGCGCGAAACGCTTCACCCCTTTGGCCAGCAGGTAATCCACCGCCGGCAGGGCCTGCTGGTTGGGCGTTGCGCCCGTGTAGAAAATATTTTTGCTGCTTTCCTGCCCCTCCCATTGCACGGGGTAAAACAGGATTCCGTTCAATTCTTCAAACACCGGCAGCATCGACTTGCGCGACACCGAAGTCCAGCCGCCGAACACCACCGCCACCTTATCCTGCGCCAGCAGCTTGCGCGCTTTTTCGGCGAACATCGGCCAGTTGGAAGCGGGGTCTTCCACCACCGGCACCAGTTTTTTGCCCAACAGGCCGCCTTTGGCGTTTTGTTCGGCAACCAGCATCAGCACTGTGTCTTTCAGCACCGATTCCGAAATCGCCATCGTGCCGCTCAACGAGTGCAGCACCCCGACCTTAATCGTGCCGCCCGCATTTTGCGCAACCGCCGTGCCCGAAGCGGCGGCGGGCTGCTCTTTGGCTTGCGGGCCGCAGCCGCCCAGCAGCAGCGCCGAGCAGAGGGAAGACAAAATAAAACAGGGGAGTGTTTTCATAAATCTCTCCGTTTGGGTTTCGGATGCGGTGGTGTTTCACCCCGCTGTGTTTATGTTTTGGAAATAATCCGGTTTTTAATACCTTGAAAAACAATCAAAAAAATTCATATGGTTGAAATTTATAATGTATTGTTTTGTTAAATTGTAAACAATCATAAAAAATATTGTCAACAATTTATTTCAAAATTGTTGACAATATTTGTTTGAAAAAAGGGTGGGATAAGCTGATTCGGCCTGAAAAACGGAAATAACGGTTTGAAAGAAAAGAAACTTTAAAAAAGATGGGGCGTGGTGTTTTAAAAGAAATATCAACCGGTGCGGGCATGAAAAGATTACAGGCCGTCTGAAAAATCTTCAGACGGCCTGTTCAGGCTGTGGTTGTTAAGTTTAGCCGTCGCCGCGCTCCAGCAGCATCAGCATCATGGCGGCGTTCAACACCAAAACGTCGTCTTCCGCACTTGCAGGGCCGGTTTTTTCCAGGCTGAACCTGCGTTCGAAAAACGAAGGCTGTTTGCGCAGCACAAACACTTCGCGCCCGTCGGGTGCGGTAACGCCGTAGCTGGGGTTGAAGAAATAGCCGGTGAGCATGCCGATAATCGGGATTTCGCCGACGATGCCGTCGAGCACCGCCACCCACGGGTTTTTTTCGCGCATGGTGTAGCGCGTTTGGCCTTGTGCGTCCATGATGGTGAAGCTGGTCTGCCACAGCGATTTCATGCCCGAGCGTTTGATTTGGCCGATAACCTGGTCTTGCGCGTTGCGCACGGTGTAGTTGGCGTTGAAGTCGATGATGCGGTCGGCCTTGATGGTGTAGAGCCGTTCGCTGCGGCTGCCGTCGCGGAAGATTTCGATGGATTCTTTGATTTTGAAAATCTTCTGGCGTGTGTAGGCCACCGTTTCGCCTTGTGCGTTCAGCACCGAAAAATCGTTGGACGGAGTGAGGATTTTAAAGGTGAAATTCAGGGGGAAATGTAGGTTTTGCATGGTGTGTTGTGTCGGTTTGCCTTTATTTTCAGACGGCTTAAGGCCGTCTGAAAATAAAGGGCATGGTTGTAAAACGCGGGAGGGAACCGTTGTCGGTGCGGCATCAGTGCCCGGCTTTTGCGGCTTTTTCTTCCCGTTCGTCCGCCGCATCGTAGGCTTCCACGATTTTCTGCACCAGCGGGTGGCGCACCACGTCTTCGCTGGTAAAGGTGTGGAAATACAGGCCCTCGATGCCTGCGAGTTTTTCTTTGGCGTCTTTCAGGCCCGATTTGATGTTGCGCGGCAGATCGATTTGGCTCAAGTCGCCGGTAATCACGGCTTTGGCGCCGAAGCCGATGCGGGTTAAAAACATCTTCATCTGCTCGGGCGTGGTGTTTTGCGCTTCGTCGAGAATCACATAGGCGCCGTTGAGCGTGCGCCCGCGCATATAGGCCAGCGGGGCGATTTCGATTAGACCTTTTTCCAAGAGTTTGGTTACGCGGTCGAAGCCCATCAAATCGTAGAGCGCGTCGTAGAGCGGGCGCAGGTAGGGATCGACTTTCTGCGCCAAATCGCCGGGCAGAAAGCCGAGCTTTTCGCCGGCTTCCACCGCCGGGCGCACCAAAACGATGCGCTCGATCTGGTGTTTTTCCATCGCATCGACGGCGGCGGCCACGGCCAGATAGGTTTTGCCGGTGCCGGCGGGGCCGAGGCCGAACACTACGTCGTGGTTGAGCAGGGCGCGGATATAGCCGTTTTGGCGCGGCGTGCGCCCGCCTATGCTGCCGCGTTTGGTGCGCAGGTAGTATTGTTGGTCGTGGTGTTTTTCTTGGTGGGCGGCATCGGCGGTTTTGGCTTCGACGGCGGCAAGCTGGATATCGCTGTCTTCCAAATCGCG
>JBHALY010000279.1:0-5149 GCA_041827905.1 Neisseria dentiae | reverse complement strand
CGCCGCCCCCGAAGCCAAATACACCGAAGAAACCGTTTTATGGGTTGAACACCACACGCCCAAGCTGATGACGTTTGCCATCACCCGCCCCGAAAGCTACCGCTTCTCGGCCGGGCAGTTTTCGCGGCTGGGTTTCCGCGACGGCGCCGGCTTTATCTGGCGCGCCTATTCGGTGATGTCCGCCGAATATGCCGACACGCTCGAATATTTCGCCGTGCTGATCGAAAACGGCCCGATGTCGGCCAAGCTCGCCGCGCTGCAAAGCGGCGACACCGTGCTGCTCGACAAAACCGCCACCGGCTTTCTGCTGCCCGAACGCTTCCCCGACGGCAAAGATTTGGTGATGCTCTGCACCGGCTCGGGCATCGCGCCGTTTTTGTCGATATTGGAACAGCCCGAAATCTGGCAGCGTTTCGACAGCCTGGTGCTGGCGCATTCCGTTTCCTATGCCGGCGAGCTGATTTTCAACCGCCGCATCGCCGATTTGCAAAACCACCCGCTGGTGGGCGAATATTTCAGCAAACTCACCTTCCTGCCCGTGCTCACCCGCGAGCAGGCGGCAGGCGCGTTAAACAAACGCCTGCCCGAGCTGCTGAAAAGCGGCGAACTGGCCGCCGCCGCAGGCAGGCCGTTCACCCCGCAGAACACGCGCTTTATGATCTGCGGTAACCCCGCGATGGTGAAAGACACCTTCCAAGCCCTGCTCGATATGGGTTTTGCCATGCACCGCAACCGCGTGCCGGGGCAGATTATGATGGAAAACGGGTTTTAACCCCGCTTCACTTGGCACACAACGCAAAGGCCGTCTGAAAGATTCTGATGCTTTCAGACGGCCTTTGCAGGTTTTATAAAGGTTTCGGATTAAAACCGGTAGTTTACGGCCAAGCGGAAATCACGGCCTATGCCCGGCAGGGTTTCGACCCTTTGGCTGTGCGGATAATAAAACTTGTTGAACACGTTATTGATTGCGAAGTTCACGTTCAAAGTGTCTTTACCCAGCGGCTTCCAGTTGGCAAAAATATCATTCACGTTGTAGCTCTTACGCTCGACTTGGCCGGCATTGCCATTTTGGTCGCGCACCAAAACGGAACCCGAAGCCTTCTGCACGGTACGGTTTTGCCAGCCTATTTCCAGATTGGGCTTGTTAAAGCGGTAGGCCAGCGACGCGGTCCACGTGCGCCCCACTTGAACGGCAAACTCGGGGTTGGCGCTTAACAGTTTGCCAGGATGCGTGTCGTAAATACGCGGCTTGCTGTGCGCCACGCCCGCCCTAACAATCAGCCCGCCGGTGCGGTAAGACGCGCCCAATTCGTAACCCCGGTTTTTAATATAGCCGGCATTGGTGGTTTCTCGGATACCTGCGATGGCGTTACCGTCGGCATCATGGCGGTCCTGCGGGTTGGCGATGGCATCCTTGATGGTTTGCCAGAAATAGCTGCCGTTGGCGGCAAACGCGCCGTTATTGTAGTTAAAGCCGATTTCGGTGTTGCGCGCCCGCTCGGCCTTGGTGCCGTCGGCAATAGAAACAATCCCGCTCCGGCCGTGGCTGAGCAACGCATCATAAAGACGCGGGCTGCGGGTGGCATAGTTGTGGACGGCGCTGAAACTGAGCGTGTCGAGCGGCTGCCAAATCAAACCGAAACTCGGGTTGAGCCGGCCGTCTGAAACCGATTTGCCGTCGTGGGTTTTGATGTCGAAATAATCGTAGCGCAAACCTGCGGTGAGGGTGAAATCGCCGATGTCGTTAATCGCTTCCACATACACGCCCGAATCGGTTTTTTTCGGATTGGTTAAATTGTAGCTTCTAACCAATGCTTGGGCGGCTGCATTATTAGGGTTCCTGTATTGGCCGTTAAGAAACGCATGCGGCTCGATTTCTTGGTGGCGGTAGTTGACACCGTATTTCAATGTCGTGTACCCGCCGATGCGGCTGTCCAACCCTAAGTTGGCGCCTTTGGTTTCAATAACGGTGGTGGTCGGCCCGGGAACCATGCCTGCGTAACCGTTGTTGGAATCATCGACGGAATAACGCTTGTTTTTCATTAAATAAGCGTTGGCTTCCAATTTATCGATAAAGCCCAAGTCTGTTGCCGTCCATTCCAAATTAGTGTTGGAAAGCGTGGTTTCGCGGTAAGTCGGGCTGTTGGATGCAATACTGCCGTTATTTCTTCTCGTTGTTTCCCAGCCGAATTCCTCCCGCACAAAACGCTCGCCCCTGTGTTGGTCCTGCATATGGCTCAACACAATGCGGTGGTTGTTAAAATTCGCACCGAGTTTGGCCAAATAACTGCGCTTGTCCAAACCGCTTTTCAGCACGGTGTTGCCGCCGTATTGGTTGGCATAGCCCTTGCCTGCCTTATAATCGTCTTCATCGGTGCGGCTGTAAGACAGCAAACCGTCGAAGTTGCCAGCTTTGCCGAATACGCTGGTGCCGTATGAATGGCCCGTGTTGCTGGAATAGCCGGCATTCACACGCACGCCCCAGTTTTTATCCAAACCCTTGAGCAGGTCTGCCGCATCAACCGTTTTGGCAACAATCGCGCCGTTGGTGGCGCCGATGCCCGCACTGGCCGAACCCGCACCCTTCTGCACCGATACCACTTTCACCAAAGCCGGGTCGATAATGAAACGGCCTTGGTGATACAGAATCTGGCTGTCGGAATAAGCATTGTCTATTTTAATGTCAACAGAGTTCTGCCCCATTCCGCGAATCGTTAAAAATTGCGAAGTGCCGTTGCCGCCGCCGAAATCAATAGCCGGCTCTTCCTGCAGCAGACCGCGCAAATCGGTTGCGGTGCTTTCGTCTTTTTCTTGCAACGTAACCACATTGGTTTTGACCTTGGCACCTTGGCGGTCGCCTTTCACCACCACGTTTTCCAACGCCACGCTCTGCACTTCCGTTTCCGCCCACACGGGCGCGATAAACACATTGCCGATCAACACGGCCAACATCGTTTTTTTCATGTCTCACCTCAGTTGCACGTTTAAATAAATTAATTAAGAATTAGTATTATTTACGTTTTTGTATAGTATTACAGGAATAATTTTACGTCAATAAAAAATTCGGATCGGATTTCGCCGAACCGAATTTTGTTTTTTATAAGTAAATACAGTTACTTAAAATAAAATACACAATAAAATTATTTACATAGTAATAACTTATCCCGATTGAATTTAATTCGATTATGGCGCGCGCACTTTTCTTAAATTGATTTACGATAGCAAAAATAAAGCAGCGGTTTTATCGTTTAAAAACCGCTGCCCGGATGGCCTGCCGGCAAACACGAAAATTTCCAGCCGGCCACCCCGCCCTATTCCCGATTCTGCCAGTTTTTAATATTTTTTCTGATAAATTTCAACTGCTTGCGGTATCGTCGGCAATGCGGGCAAATTGCCAGATGCACCCATACCGAAAGGCGCTCGCTCAGGGTGAGTGTGCGGTCCTGGCTTTGCGAAAGCAATACGCAGGCTTCTTTGCATTTCAACATATTTCCTCCTTATTTCCCTGCACCTTCTTCTTCGGCCAAGTCGAACCAGCGGTATTGCAGGCACCGGCGCAGGCCGTTGCGGGCGCGGTGCAAAATAACGTAGCAGTTATCTTTGCTGATGGCAAATTCGCGGCAGATTTCTTCCACGTCCCAGCCCATCACTTCGCGCAAATAGAAAATACGGGCGGCATCCTGCGGCAGGCCCTGCATGCAGTTTTCGAGCGCGCGGAAAAAGTCTTGGCGAGCAACGGCTTCTTCGGGGGCGGGCTGCCAGTTTTGCGGGCTGTCGGCCAGTTGCCAGTGGCCGTTTTCGTCGAAGCAATGGTCGTAATGGCGTTCGATGGCGTCGTTTTCTTCTTGCAGGCTCTCAAGGCTGACGGTGTATTTGTGGCTGCGGAAATAATCGGCAATTTTGTTTTTGAGTATGCTCAACACCCAGGTTTTCAGCCCTGCGTCGCCGCGGAACTGGCTGTGTTTGGCGATGGCGGCGGCCAGCGTGTCTTGCACGATGTCTTCGGCCAGATATTCGTCGCGCAGTTGGATTTTGGCAAAGCGCAGCACATCTTGGTGAATGGCGGCCAGTTTTTGCGTGAATGCTTCCATGATTTATTCCGCCGTGAGTAAAACGCCGGCTTCCACCCAGCCGCCGACAGCCGTTTTCAGACGGCCTTCGATGTCCTGCCCCGGCAGCAGGCTTTGCAGGCTTTCGAGCAGGCTGGCGAAGGTGTCGTTTTGGCTTTGAAAATGTTGCAGTAAAAACAAATCGGTATCTCCCACAATGCGGTAATACACTCCGTTTTGGCGGTTACGCCAGCTTAAAACGTGGCAGCCGCCCTCTTCTATCCGCTCCAGCCCGCTGCTGACGAAATCGCAGGGATATTGTTGCAGGCGGGCGGCGGGCGCCCATGATAACACGCTGTGTTCGCTCCAGCGGCCGTCTGAATCGGGTTGCTGAACCGTTTCGGCGTGCAGCAGCGCGGTTTCGAAATCCATCATCGCCAGTATGTTTTCAGACGGCCTGTCGTGCTCGGGCAAACCGTTGAGGTAGGCGAGAAATTGCGCGGGAATATCGTTGAAAAACGGCGATTCGGGGCGCGCCTCGATTAAAAAGCGGTTCTGCCAATCCTGCCATTGCGCGGGGTCGAGCAGAAGGCTGCTGTCGCTGAAGCAGAGGTCGAGAAAACTTTTCAAATTGTTGCGCACCAGGCGGGTGTACACGGCCAAACGCTCGGGGGCGATGCCGGCGGGCGCGGGCAGCGCGGGGTTGCGCACATGGTCGGCCAGCTCGGCCTGCGCCCGGGCGGACGGTTGGGGGTTATGCGGCTGCATGGCGTTCCTCTTCTGCTTGTTGCTGGATGGCAGCGATGCGGGCGACTTCGGCTTCCAGCTCAGCAAACGGCGGGAAGTTGCTGTCGCGCTCCAGCAGGGTGGGCACGCTGTGCGGCAGGCGGCGGCAGGCGTAGGCAAACAAATCCCACACGTCGTCGCACACGGGCTGGCCGTGGGTGTCGATGAGCAGGTTTTCGGTTTCTTCGTCGTGGCCGGCCATGTGCATATAGCTGACGCGCGCCAAATCGGTGCGGTCGATGTAGTCGCGCGGGGCGACGATGCCGTGGTTGACGGCGTTAACGTAGATATTGTTGATGTCCAGATGAATGTCG